>NZ_RCNW01000120.1:0-2845 GCF_004307605.1 Pseudomonas sp. Sample_24 | reverse complement strand
GCCAGCGAACCGCCGACCTGCCCTGCGCCGAGGATGATGATTTTCATCCAGTCACTCCCTTAAACCGGTTAACCGCGTGCGGCGGCGATCTTGATCAGCTTGGCGTAGTAGAAACCGTCGTGTCCGCCCTCTTGCGCCAGCAATTGGCGACCGTGGGGCTGCTTGATGCCGGCCGTGGTGGCCAGGTCCAGCTCACGGGCGCCCGGGGTGCGAGCGAGGAAGGCTTCGATGACTTCGGTGTTCTCGGTCGGCAATGTCGAGCACGTGGCGTAGAGCAGAATGCCGCCCACTTCCAACGTTATCCACATCGCGTCCAGCAGCTCGCCTTGCAGCACCGCGAGTGCGGCGATGTCGTCGGGTTGACGGGTCAACTTGATGTCCGGGTGACGACGAATCACTCCCGTGGCCGAGCAGGGGGCATCGAGCAGGATGCGCTGGAACGGCTTGCCGTCCCACCACGCCTGGGTATCACGGCCATCGGCGGCAATCAGTTCGGCGCTGAGTTTCAGGCGTTCGAGGTTTTCACGCACGCGCACCAGCCGCTTGGCTTCAAGGTCGACCGCTACGACGCCGGCCAGCTTTGGCTCGGCTTCAAGGATGTGGCAAGTCTTGCCACCCGGTGCACAGCAGGCGTCGAGTACCCGTTGGCCCGGCGCCAGATCCAGCAGGTCGGCGGCCAGTTGCGCGGCTTCATCCTGCACGCTGATCCAGCCGTCGGCGAAACCCGGCAGGCTGCGCACGTCCGTGGCCGCTTCGAGCACGATGCCATCACGGCTGTAGACACACGGGGCGGCGGCGATACCCGCGTTGGTCAGCAAGCCGAGATACGCGTCGCGGCTGTGATGGCGACGATTGACCCGCAGAATCATTGGCGGATGCGCATTGTTCGCCGCGCAGATGGCTTCCCATTGTTCCGGCCAGAAGGCCTTCAGGGATTTTTGCAGCCAGCGCGGGTGAGCGGTGCGCACCACCGGGTCACGTTCCAGCTCGGCAAAAATCGTTTCGCTTTCGCGCTGGGCATTGCGCAGCACGGCGTTGAGCAAGGCCTTGGCCCAGGGTTTTTTCAGCTTGTCGGCGCAGCCAACGGTTTCGCCAATGGCGGCGTGGGCCGGGACGCGGGTGTAGAGCAGTTGATAGAGGCCGACCAGCAGCAGTGCTTCAACATCGGCGTCGGCAGCCTTGAACGGTTTCTGTAACAGCTTGGCCGCCAGTGCCGACAAGCGCGGTTGCCAGCGTGCGGTGCCAAAGGCCAGATCCTGAGTGAAGCCGCGATCACGGTCCTCGACCTTGTCCAGTTGCGTGGGTAGCGAGCTGTT
The DNA here is from genome assembly GCF_004307605.1 of Pseudomonas sp. Sample_24. Classification (NCBI taxonomy): domain Bacteria; kingdom Pseudomonadati; phylum Pseudomonadota; class Gammaproteobacteria; order Pseudomonadales; family Pseudomonadaceae; genus Pseudomonas; species Pseudomonas sp. Sample_24. Next base: position 1,529 of record NZ_RCNW01000120.1, on the reverse strand, counting down.
GAGCGATGCTTTTCCGTTCAGGACAGCGGCAAGTGCCTTGGCGGCGGCCAGACGCGGATTCATTGAGCGTCCGCCGCTTGACCGAGAATTGTGCCAATGGCGAATTTCTCCCGACGGCTGTTGAACAAGTCGCTGAAATTCAGTGCCTTGCCACCGGGCAATTGCAGGCGCGTCAGGCACAGGGCCTGTTCACCACAAGCGACGACCAGGCCGTCCTTGCTGGCGCCAAGAATCTCCCCCGGCGTGCCCTTGCCTTCGGCCAGGTGTGCGGCCAGCACTTTCAAGGCTTCGCCATTCAAGGTGCTGTGGGTGATCGGCCAAGGGTTGAAGGCGCGGACCAGACGTTCCAGTTCAATCGCCGGGCGAGCCCAGTCGATGCGCGCTTCGTCTTTGTTCAATTTGTGTGCATAAGTGGCGAGGCTATCGTCCTGCACTTCGCCTTCCAGAGTACCGGCGGCAAGGCCGGCAATCGCCTGGACCACGGCCGGTGGACCCATTTCGGCCAGACGATCGTGGAGGCTGCCACCGGTGTCTTCGGCACTGATCGGCGTGCTGACCTTGAGCAGCATCGGCCCGGTATCGAGCCCGGCTTCCATGCGCATCACGGTCACGCCGCTTTCGGCATCACCGGCTTCGACGGCACGCTGGATCGGCGCTGCACCGCGCCAGCGCGGCAACAGCGAGGCATGGCTGTTGATGCAGCCCAGGCGCGGAATATCCAGCACCACTTGCGGCAGGATCAGGCCGTAGGCGACCACCACCATCAGGTCTGGCTTCAACGCGGCCAGTTCAGCCTGGGCCTCTTCGTTGCGCAGGGTTGGCGGTTGCAACACGGGGATGTGGTTTTCCAGTGCCAACTGCTTGACCGGGCTTGGCATCATTTTTTGCCCACGGCCTGCCGGGCGATCCGGCTGGGTGTAGACCGCAACGATCTCGTAAGGGCTGATCAGCAGGGCCTTGAGGTGTTCGGCGGCGAATTCCGGGGTGCCGGCAAAGACAATGCGCAGTGGCTCAGTCATGAAAGCTCTCGATTACAAAGCAGCTTGAAAAGAAAAAGGCTTGCCGCAGCAAGCCTTTGAAGAGGGGCATCAGGCGTTCTGGCGATGGAGCTTTTCCAGCTTCTTCTTGATGCGGTCGCGTTTGAGCGTGGACAGGTAGTCGACGAACAATTTGCCGTTGAGGTGGTCGCATTCATGCTGGATGCACACAGCGAGCAAATCTTCGGCGATCAGTTCGTAAGGCTGACCGTCGCGGTCCAGCGCCTTGACCTTGACCCGTTGCGGGCGATCGACGTTTTCGTAGAAGCCCGGCACCGACAGACAGCCTTCCTGATACTGGCCCATGTCTTCGGTTAGCGGTTCGAGCTCGGGGTTGATGAATACTCGAGGCTCGGTGCGGTCTTCGGAAAGGTCCATCACGACGATACGTTTGTGCACGTTGACCTGGGTCGCGGCGAGGCCGATGCCTGGCGCTTCATACATTGTTTCAAACATGTCGTCGACCAACTGACGCACTTCGTCGTCCACTAC
>NZ_RCNW01000298.1:0-22172 GCF_004307605.1 Pseudomonas sp. Sample_24 | reverse complement strand
ACAGGCGCGCAAACTGGAAGAGTCCGCCACAAGCGTCGAACAGGCCATGAGCAACATCAGAAGTGCCGGCAAACAACCTCCTCCCGTAGCCGGCCTGAGCCTGGAAATGCGCGGCAGGGCTGACAGACTCCGCAAAGAGGGCATCAAGACACGCACAAAAATGCTCAAGAAGCGCAAGCCCAGGCAGGAGTACTTCCAATGGTTGCACGAAAACCGACAGGTCAAAATCCTGCGCAACGAGCAAGGCCGGATCAGAACCACGGGGCGCAAGGACTACTTTCAGGAGTACCGGATTCTCGACGCTACCGACAATGACCAGGAACTGTGGGTTGCGCACTTCCACTACGAAACACTTGAGAGCGATGCCGCCCAACCCACAGCAGCGCATCTGAAAGTATCGGAAAAATACCTGGCGACGCTGGATACCGAGCTTCGAGAACAATTGGCAACGCTGCAGCCCATCGACTACGTACTGCGTCGAATCACCAGTGCTTCCACCCAATCATTGTTCCTGCAACTCGAGCCCCAGTGACTCATAGAGGGGCGGGTCCGCGGACCCGCCCTTTACCGGCACCAGGCACTGCGCAAACGCACAAGCGCTGACGCGATAGCCGCTTCCGGCACCGCCGCAAAACCCAGCACCAGCCCTGCCCGCTGATCCACCGAAGTGCTCGAATCCGCTAGCCAGTAACTGCTCAGGCCGTTGATCTCGACATCGACGCCGGCGGCAGCCTCAATCAGTTCACGTTCACGGGCCTGAGTATCGACTGCCACCGTCACGTGCAACCCTGCCGCGACACTCGGCAGGCAGCCCACCCCGGGAATGTCCGAGGGCCAGTTGGCCAGCAGCGTATTGCGACGACTCAACGCGGCGCGGCGCATACGGCGGATGTGCCGCTGGAAATGCCCGGCCGCCATGAATTCGGCCATGACGGCCTGGGTGCTGACCTCGGAGTGCCGGACATCGACCGCGCGACGCTGGCTGAAAGCGTCCACCAGTGCCGTTGGCAACACCAGATAACCCAGGCGCAATGCCGGGAAAGCCACTTTGCCGAACGTGCCAACGTAGAGCACGCGCCCGTGACGATCCAGCGCGGCCAGCGGTGCCAGTGGCGCGCCGCTGTAACGGTACTCGCCATCGTAATCGTCCTCGACAATCCAGCCTTGGGTTTTCTCGGCCCAGGCCAATAACTCGAGCCGCCGCGCCAGACTCATCACCACCCCCGTCGGGTATTGATGCGATGGTGTGACATAGGCCAAACGACAATCCACGATGCCGTTCAATTTGTTGCAATCGATACCGTCACTGTCCACCGCCACCCCGTGCAATCGGGCACCGGCCACGGCGAACGCATGACCCGCCGCGCGATAACCGGGATTCTCAATCGCCACACCATCGCCAGGTTCGACCAGCAACTGTGCACAAAGGCTGATCCCCTGCTGCGCACCACTGGTGATCACAATTTGTTCAGCCGTGCACTGCATGCCCCGGGAACTGCGCAAGTACGCGGCAATCATCCCACGCAGACGCGCATCACCTGCGGGGTCGCCGTAACACAGCTGCTGCAAATCCGGTTTTCGCCAGAAAGCCGCGTTCAGCTTGGCCCACACCTCGAAAGGAAAAAGGTCGAAGGCCGGAACGCCAACCCTGAATGCCCGCGGAGGCCCGCTTGGTGGGCTCGGTAAATGGTTCTTTTCTACGCGACCCAACGCACCGCTGTGGATAACTTTGCTGGATGAATCAACAGGTAAATCCAGCCAATTTGTGGATAAGGTTGTGGGTAAGCCTGTTGACAACCCTGTGGATACTTTTGTGGATAATTTTTTTGCCGGCAACGCATTCTGAGGTAATTGCGCGACATAGGTCCCATCGCCGACTCGTCCCTCGATGAAGCCTTCGGCATACAGTTGGTCGTAGGCGCGTACCACACTGTTGCGGGAAATCGCCAGAGCCGCCGCCAGATCGCGGCTGGCGGGAAGACGGGTGCCACTGGCCAGTCGCCCATCCAGCACCCGCAGGCGCAATGCCTGATACAGCTGCCGACTCAGCCCCTGGCGGCGATCAAGTTCGATGCCCGCCGGGTTGAACGAAAGGGACAGTGGTTCGGTAGTCATGACAATGGACCTATGAAATTGGTCATTAATGGCTCTTACAACAGACCAATAGCCTGCCTAGGATGCAGGCATTCGCCAAGGAAAATATCTTCATGTACACGCCACGTGCCTTTGCCATCGACGAGTTGTCCCAACTGCATGAACTGATGCTCGCCAGCCGGCTCGCCATTTTGGTGACCCACGGTGAAAGTGGCCTGCAAGCCAGTCATGTACCGGTTCTGCTGCACTGCGAACAGGGCTCGAACGGCACGCTGTACGGACACTTGGCCAAAGCCAATCCACAGTGGAAAGACCTGCGCGACGGCGCTGAAGCCCTGCTGATTTTTGCCGGCCCCGATGCCTACGTCAGCCCTGGCTTCTATCCGAGCAAGGCCGAACACGGCAAAGTCGTGCCCACCTGGAACTACGTCGCGGTACATGCCTATGGCCGTGCCGAAACCTTCAGCGATGGCGGGCGGCTGCTCGACATTGTCAGCACCCTCACCGACCGTCATGAAGCTGGCCGCGCCCAGCCATGGTCAGTGGCCGATGCCCCCGCCGATTACATCGACGGCATGCTCAAGGCCATCGTCGGTTTCGCCATTCCCATCGACCGTCTCGAGGGCAAACGCAAACTCAGCCAGAACCGCGCCCCCGCCGACATCGCGGGCGTACGCGAAGGCCTGGCTGCCAGCTCCGACGTCAATGACCAGACCCTCGCTCAATTGATGCGCTAAGGAAATCACCATGAGTCAGATCGACATTCGCCCAGTCACCGCCGGCGATCACGCAGCTTGGCTACCGCTGTGGCAAACCTACCTGCGCTTCTACAACACCGAACTGCCGGACGCCGTCAGCCAAAGCACCTGGCAACGCATGCTCGATCCAAACGAACCCACCCACGCCGCGCTGGCCTGGGCCGACGGCAAAGCGGTGGGCATGGTGCATTTCATCTACCATCGTTCGAACTGGAGCATCGAAAACTCCTGCTACCTGCAAGACCTGCTGGTAGCGCCCGAAACCCGTGGTACCGGCGTCGGCCGACAATTGATCGAATTCGTTTACGCAACAGCCAAACAGGACGGTTGCTGCAAGGTCCACTGGCTCACTCACGAAACCAACGCCACCGCGATCCAGCTTTATGAGCGCATCGCCGAGCGCCCCGGTTTCATCCAGTTTCGCAAAGCCATTTAAGGTTCAAGGAGAACAACATGTCGACTTCACTCGCGGATTGGAAAGGTGTCCCGGCACCGTCGGTTCAAACCATCGAAGGGCGTTTCATTCGCCTGGAAAAACTCGACCCGGCGCGCCACGGCGATGACTTGTTCAACGCCCTGCAAGGCCCCGGCGCCGATCCGAAACTCTGGGATTATCTGCCTTATGGCCCCTTCCCCGAGCGCAGTGCTTTCAACGATTGGCTCAACAACCATGCAGCCAATAGCGACCCCTACTTCTTCAGTGTGATCGACCGTGCCAGCGGTGAAGTGCAAGGCATCCTCAGTTTGATGTCGATTGTGCCTTCACAAGGCCGGATCGAGATCGGTCACGTGACGTTCGGTGCGCCGATGCAGCGCTCGCCGAAAAGCACCGAGGCGGTTTATTTGCTCGCCCGGGAATCCTTTGCCCTGGGTTACCGCCGCCTGGAATGGAAGTGCAACAACGCCAATGCCCGCTCCAAGTACGCAGCCGAGCGGCTGGGTTTCAGCTTTGAAGGCGTGTTCCGCCAGCACATGGTGGTCAAGGGGCAGAATCGGGATACGGCGTGGTATTCGATCCTGGACTCGGAATGGCCGGCAATCGGTGCAGGGTTCGAGCGGTGGTTGAGTGATAAAAACCAGAAAGGGGCGGGACAGGTGAAGTCGTTGGTGGAGTGCCGGGGGTAATCACCGCGGATACACCCCAATCCCTGTAAGCCAGCCCGATGGCGATGAAGCCGGCATGTCCAAAATCCCCCGCGCCTGACACTCCGTCATCGCGAGCAGGCTCACTCCCACAAGGGATCTGCGGCGTACATAGACCTCGCGTACGACACCAATGAACTGTAGGAGCCGGCTTGCTGGCGATTAGGGCCGCACATTCAGCATCTCCCGCGCCAGACACACCGCTATGGCCAGCAAGCCGGCTCCTACAATAGATTTTTTCCAGGCACAAATTTTGGGTACCGCAAAACCCCTGTGGGCCAGCCTGCTGGCGAAAAAGTCCAGCGTTCAGCGACTTTTTCGATATACATCAATCTGTAAAAACCCTCCGCTATACAGGACGCCCTGCTTATAACAAAAGGCCGTCCATCATGACCTCCCCGCCCCAGCATTTGGCACTTGTCATCAGCCTGGTGATCAGTACAGGCACCATTGCCGCGCCGTACAAAAACCTGCAGATCGACACGGCCACCACCACTGCGCAAACCCTCGGCGGTGCAGACACATTGACGATCTCCGCGCCAGGCAGCATTACCCATACCGGCAAGGCTGTCAGCCTCAAGGACGGTACGGCCGGTGTCGGCGTGGTGATCGATAACGCGGGGCAGATCGTTTCTACCGGTGGACGGGCGATCGACAGCAGCGGCGACCTGACCCAGGCGCGCAACTACAGCATTTACAACCGCGCCGGTGGCCAGATTCTCGGCTTCAACGACGCGTTGCGCATCGACAGCAACTTCGTCAGTGGCAGCCTGTTGATCGATAACAGCGGCATCATCCGCTCGACAACCGGCCAAGGCCTGGACCTCGATGCACTGCGCAGCGCCGGGGTCACGACCACCATCATCAACCGCGCGGGCGGGCTGATTCGTGGTGATGCCAGCGACGGCATGAAGACTGGCGCCAATGCGAGCATTACCAACTATGGCGAAATTTCCACCGGCGACTCGCACAACGCCGACCAGAAATTCGACGGCATCGACATCGACTCGGCCAGCGGCGTGACAGTGACCAACTACGGCACCATCACGGGGGGACGCCACGGCATTACCACCGATCTGGGCGCAACCCTCATCAACTATGGAAATATTGCCGGGCGCAACGGCTCCGGTTTCGGTTCCGACGGCGATGGTACGGTGATCAACCACGGCACCATCACCGGCGCCTATTCCGGCCTGCAAGCCAATGGCGACGGCGATGGCGTAGACATCGACAACATCGCCCACATCGAAAACTACGGCACGATCCAGGGTGTTGGTGCCGGCGGTGTGGACAAGAACGGGTTCACCAACGGCAGCGAAGGGATCGCGTTGGGCGGTGGTTATGTGCTGAACGCCCAAGGCGCGATGATCAGCGGTGCCACAAGTGCCATTCTGGTTGACGACGGCAGCGGCGGCTCGGGCCTCGCGGCAACCGCGCTGGAAAACTTCGGCACCATCCAGGGTCTCGATGGTTTCGGCGTGAAGTTCGTCGGCGAGTTCGCTGACAGTGTCGTCAACGGCGGCACTATCAGCGGCAGCAATGGCTTGGCTTTGGACCTTGGTGGTGGTAACGACAGCCTGACCTTGCGCAACGGCAGCCGATTCATTGGGACTGTGGACGGTGGCAGCGGTTACGACCGTGTAGTGATGGACGATGCGTCGGGCGGCAGCTTCGGCAACAGTCGCCACTTCGAATGGCTGGAGGTCAAGCAAGGGGTATGGACCCTGAACGGCAGCGCAGATTTCAGTGACGGTGGCGCAATACATAGTGGAGCAACGCTGATCAACCAGGCAGGCATCAGCGGCAGCATGACTGTCGATGCAGGTGGCGTGTATGCCGGCGGCGGTTCGGTGGGCAACTTGTTGGTCAATGGCACCCTGCTGACCAACACCCGACTCGGCACTGCGACCGTCACCCACGACTTGACCATGGGTAGCGGCTCGACAATCGCATACGGCGTAAATGCAGATGGCAGCAGCGCACCGATCATGGTCGGCGGCACGGCCAATCTCAACGGCGCGACGCTGGCCGTAAACCCCGGCAGCGGCACCTATCCGTGGCAAAGCCATTACACCGTGTTGCAGGCAGCGGTCGTGAACGGCACCTTCGGCAATGTCACAAGCGACTACGCGTTTATCACGCCAACCTTGGCTTATACGCCAACCCGGGTCGACCTGACCTACACCCGTAACGATGTCGCCTTCAACGAATTCGCCGTCACCGGTAATGGCAGTAGCGCCGCCAACAGCCTGACCTCCCTCGGCAAAAACAATACGCTGTACAACGCCTTGCTCAACACCACCGGCGCAACCGCGGGTGCAGCCATCGAGCAGCTCAGCGGTGCCAGCAACGCTGACCTGGCCAGCGCAACCCTCGGTGTCAGTAACCAGATCGGCGCCAGCATGCTGTCGGCGATGCATCAGATGGGCGGCCGTTCGGCTTTGCTGGTGGGCCTCGATCAACGGGACACGCCGGTCCTCGCCGCGAACGGCGTCCCCCGTGATGCTCGCAACCTCAATGACCCGAATGCCCAAGGCCGACTCTGGCTGCAAGCCATTGGCGGCTACGGCAAACTCGACGGCGAACACGGCAGCAGTGGACTTGAACAACGCAGCAAAGGCACAGTACTGGGCGCCGATTGGGCGCTTGATGGGCAATGGAAACTGGGTGTGCTTGGCGGTTATTCAAAGACCGATCTGGACGCCACAGGCGTCGATGGCAATGTCGAAAGCTGGCACGCCGGCGTCTATGCGTTGCGCCAAAGCGGCCCGTTGGCTCTGCGCCTCGGCGCGGCATATAGCGGTCATCAGGGTGAAAGCAAACGCACCGTGGCATTCAACGGTTTCAGCGACCGGCCCAAAGGTGATTACGACGCCGACAGCCAACAGGCATTCGCCGAACTCGGGTACGCCATGGGCAGCGGTCGCCTCAGCGCCGAACCGTTCGCCAACCTTGGCTACCAGCGCTATCACCGCGACAGTTATGAAGAAAAAGGAGGCGCTGCGGCCCTGCACGTCGACGGTCAAACCGAGGACAACTTCAGCACAACCTTTGGCCTGCGCCTTGCGCACCTGAACAGCCTCGAGAACGGCATGAGCCTCACCCCGCGCATGACTGCCGGCTGGAAACACACCTACGGCGATGTCAGCAACTCGACACGCCAGGCCTTTGTAGTCGGTGGCACAGCGTTCAGTGTGGATGGCAGCTCACTGGATCGCGACAGCCTGGTGCTGGAAGCCGGACTGGATGTGGGCATTTCGGCACGCCATAGCGTCGGCGTTGGCTATTCCGGAGAAATCGGCAGCAACAGTCGCAACCATGGAGTGATCGGGCAGTGGCAGATGAGTTTCTGACAGCCCGCTGGCCGCACTCGTCCTGATTTTTTGTAAGAACAATCGTCTTCTTTCTCAGATAAATACAGCCACCTTTAGGTGGCTGTATTTTTTCTGCGCCCCATTCCGACATCAGCCGCAGCACCTGCGGATGCGCCTGACATCGATATTTTTCACTGCCTTTTAGAGTTTGGCTTCCTGTCAAAAGAGGCCGTACTCGATGCCCGTTCAACACAAATACCGACCGAAACATCTGGCGCTGGCGATTGCGCTCGCAGTGGGTTGCGCTGAAATTTCACTTGCCCAGCAAGTGTCCATCGATACCACCATTGCTCCGGATGCAACACCGGAGCAGCTCATGGCGGCACTCGATGCATTCATCAATGATCCCACCACTGACAAACAGACCATTGGCAAAGCAGCGGATGGCGTTAACCGGACATTCGGCGATGGAAATGACCTGGTCATTGTATCTGGCCGAGGCGCCCTTTCCGGGTTGATTGACGGTGGTGGCGGGGACAATTTCCTGCAACTCGATACCGCGAGCGGTGGCACATTGGACGACAGTCGACGTTTTGCAGGTCTGGAGCTCAAACGCAGCACCTGGACCGTGAATGGCTCCGGTGATTTCAACATTGGGGTCTTGATTCGTTCAAAAGCAACGCTAATCAACGACGGGCACATTCTGGGTGGGGCACTGACCCAGGGAACGCTGGTCAACAATGGGAAGATTGGCGGCGGCGCGACGGTGCGACCGGGAGGTTTCCTGAACAACCCGGGCTTTATCGAAGGCGTCGTCGAGGTTGAAGAAAAAGGCGTTTTTGCGGGCAGCGGCTTGACCGGTTCCCTCACCGTGAATGGAAAACTTTCTGTCAACAGTTTGCACGGTGCACCAAAGGTCAAAGGTGATTTGAATCTCTCGAAAACCGCCGAGTTGAGCTACGAGATCGATGATGGGCTCAACAGTGAAACGATTGTGGTCGATGGCACCGCCAACCTCGGCGGCGCCACACTGAACATCGTGGCGGCATCGGGTGATTACCCGCTGATCAGCGAAAAAACCATCCTGGTTGCCGACAAAATCGAAGGGAAATTCGGGAAGATTCTCAACAATCTTGCGTTCCTGACACCCGAGCCGGATTACCAGGCCAAGACTTTCGGCTTGATCTTCGTCCGCAACGACGTACCGTTCGCGGTTGCCGCTATCACGGACAATGGCAGGGAACTCGGTGAAAGCCTTGACGATATTGAGTTTCAAGCACCCTCCGTCGCTGAAGTCCCGAATCTACCCACAGACACCGGTACATCCGTTCCGGTCTTAACCCCAACCACTGCCGATGAAAATCAGTCGACAGCCTCTACAGCAATGCCCCCCGAACAACCTGCCATAGCCGCAACGCCGGTTACCAGCAACCAAACCGTCACCGCTGAAACGCCATCTGACAAATCCGACACAGCTTCAACTCCTCCAGCTACCCCTTCCGTCGCCTCACTACCAAAGGCACCCATCCCCACAAACGCTGCGGTCGCAGCCCTGCTCCGCGCTGACAAACAGACCGCATCTATTGCCATCGAGCAACTGGCCGCCAGCCAAAACGCCAACCTCGCGAAGGCGACCCTGAACAGTGACAGCCCAATCAGCGCAACCATGCTCTCAGCCATGCGTCAGCTGGACAGTGCCAGTGGCTATGGCAACGCCACGAGGCGCAATGCACCACGCCTGGCTGCCGGCAGCGAAGACAATGGTCGGGTCTGGCTGCAAGCATTGGGTCATGGTGGGACCCTGGATCGCGATTACGATGCTCTGAAACACACCACCCACGGGCTGGTAATCGGAGCGGACTGGGGTATTGCAGAGGACTGGCGGCTGGGTGTTATCAGCGGCAAATCCGACACGCGCCTGAACAGTCGGGGACTCGACGGCAATCTCGACAGCTGGCATGTGGGAGCCTACGCCCTGCGTCAAAACGGTCCCCTGTCAATGCGACTGGGTGCGACCTACAGCAGCCACGATGGCAGCACTAAACGACGGGTTGCCTTCAAAGGTTTCAGCGACCGCCCCGAAGGCCGCTACGATGCCAGCACCCAGCAGGCTTTCGCGGAATTGGGTTACAACCTGGGCCGGGCGAATGTCAGCATCGAACCGTTTGCCAGCCTGGGCTACCAACGCTATCAGCGCGATACCTTCACGGAAAAAGGTGGTGCAGCGGCACTGAAGGTACACGGTCAAACGCAGAACAATTTGAACAGCACATTCGGCCTGCGACTGGCGAAGCTCACCGCGCTGGATAACGGCATGCAACTGACCCCGCGGTTCAGCGCTGGCTGGAAACACACCTACGGGGACGTCTACAGCGATACTCGCCAACAAATAGTTACGGGTGGGAAAAACTTCACCGTTTCCGGCGTGCCACTGGATCGTGACAGCCTGCTGGTCGATGCCGGGCTGGACCTTGGATTTTCAGCGAAACACACGCTGGCCGTCGGCATCACGGGTGAGATCGGCACCGACAGCCGCAACCACGGCGTTACAGGTCAGTGGCGAATGAGTTTCTGAGAGCCCAAACCCGAGGCGAAAAAAAGGGGAGCACATGCTCCCCCGAGGTTTAAAGCGGTAGATCGAGGCTGTTAACTCAGCCTTCGATTTCGATCAGGATTTCGCCCGGGTTCACCCGGTCGCCCTTGGCCACGTGAATGGCGGTGACTTTACCGGCGATGGCCGCCTGCACTTCGGTTTCCATCTTCATCGCTTCGGTGATCAGCACCGCTTGGCCAGCCTTGACGGAGTCGCCTTCCTTGACCAGCACATCGACGATGTTGCCCGGCATGGTGGTGCTGACGTGGCCCGGAGCTGTGGCTTGCTTGCGCTTGCTGCTGCCGCCGCCGACAAATTCGTTGAGCGGTTCGAACACCACTTCTTCCGGCATACCGTCGATGGACAGGTAGAAATGCCGCTTGCCTTCGGACTTGACGCCAACACCGGTGATATCGACGCGGTAGGTTTCGCCGTGCACGTCGATGACGAACTCGGTCGGTACGCCTTCGCCGCCAGCCGATGCAACACCACCGGCCTCAGGAATCGGCAACAGCACTTCAGGTGTCAGGGTGCCGGCAGCACGTTCCTCGAGGAACTTGCGACCGATATCCGGGAACATCGCGAAGGTCAGCACGTCTTCTTCGGACTTGGCCAATGCACCGATGTCAGCGCGCAGCTTGGCCATTTCCGGTTTGAGCAGATCGGCCGGACGAACGTCGATTACCTCTTCGCTGCCAATGGCCTGGCGACGCAGCTTCTCGTTCACGGTGCCCGGTGCCTTGCCATAGCCACCTTGCAGGTAAAGCTTCACTTCGTTGGTGATCGTCTTGTAACGCTCACCGGCCAGCACGTTGAAGAACGCCTGGGTGCCGACGATCTGCGAAGTCGGGGTCACCAACGGAGGAAAGCCGAGGTCTTCACGAACGCGCGGGATTTCGGCCAGCACTTCGCCCATGCGGTTCAGCGCGCCCTGCTCCTTCAACTGGTTGGCGAGGTTGGAAATCATCCCGCCCGGCACCTGGTTGACTTGCACACGAGTGTCGACAGCGGTGAATTCGCTTTCGAACTGGTGGTACTTCTTGCGCACGGCGTAGAAGTACAGGCCGATTTCCTGCAACAACTCCAGGTCCAGGCCTGTGTCGAATTCGCTGCCTTTGAGCGCAGCCACCATCGATTCGGTGCCTGGGTGGCTGGTGCCCGAGGCGAAGCTGGAGATCGCGGTGTCGATGTGGTCGGCACCGTTTTCAATTGCCTTGAGCTGGCACATCGTCGCCAGACCGGCGGTGTCATGAGAGTGGATGAACACGGGAAGCGACTGTTCGGCTTTCAACGCCCGCACCAGTTCACCGGTGGCGTATGGGGTCAGCAGGCCGGCCATGTCCTTGATCGCCACCGAGTCGCAACCCATGGCTTCCATTTGCTTGGCTTGCGCCACGAAAGCATCAATCGTGTGCACCGGGCTGGTGGTGTAGGCGATGGTGCCCTGAGCGTGCTTGCCTGCGGCTTTCACCGCTTCAATCGCCACGCGCAGGTTACGCACGTCGTTCATCGCGTCGAAGATGCGGAACACGTCGATGCCGTTGACCGCGGCCTTGGCAACGAAAGCTTTGACCACGTCGTCGCTGTAGTGGCGATAGCCCAGCAGGTTCTGACCGCGCAGGAGCATTTGCAGACGCGTGTTAGGCAGTGCCGCGCGCAATTGGCGCAGACGCTCCCACGGGTCTTCTTTCAGGAAACGTACGCAGGCGTCGAACGTCGCCCCACCCCAGCACTCCAGCGACCAGTAGCCGACTTTGTCGAGCTTGTCGCAGATCGGCAGCATGTCTTCGGTGCGCATGCGGGTGGCGAGCAGCGATTGGTGGGCGTCGCGCAGGATTGTGTCGGTAACGTGGATTTTCTTGCTCATTGTTCTATTCCTCACAGGCCTGCGTGGGCGGCGATGGCGGCGGCGATGGCCAGGGCCAGCTCTTCGGGTTTGCGCTTGATCGAGTAGTTGGTCAGTTCAGGGTGGCTTTCAACGAAACTGGTGTTGAACTGGCCGCTACGGAATTCCGGATTGCGCAGGATCTCCTGGTAATACGCGGCGGTGGTCTTGACCCCTTGCAGACGCATATCGTCCAGAGCGCGCAAGCCACGGTCCATCGCCTCTTCCCAGGTCAACGCCCACACCACCAGTTTCAGGCACATGGAATCGTAGAACGGCGGAATGGTGTAACCGGTGTAAATCGCCGTGTCGGTACGCACGCCGGGACCGCCGGGCGCGTAGTAACGGGTGATCTTGCCGAAGCTCGGCAGGAAGTTGTTTTTCGGGTCTTCGGCGTTGATCCGGAATTGCAGGGCAAATCCACGGTGGTGGATGTCTTCCTGTTTCACCGAAAGCGGCAGACCGGAAGCGATGCGGATCTGCTCGCGGACGATGTCGATGCCGGTGATTTCTTCGGTGATGGTGTGTTCCACCTGCACCCGGGTGTTCATCTCCATGAAGTACACCTCGCCTTCAGCGAGCAGGAACTCCACAGTACCGGCGTTCTCGTAACCCACAGCCTTGGCTGCACGCACCGACAGGTCACCGATATAGGCGCGCTGTTCAGGGGTCAGTTGCGGGCTCGGGGCGATCTCGATCAGCTTCTGGTTGCGGCGCTGGATCGAGCAGTCACGCTCGAACAGATGCACGACGTTGCCGAAACTGTCGCCCAGGATCTGCGCTTCGATGTGCTTGGGATTGACGATGCATTTTTCCAGGAACACTTCAGCGGAACCAAACGCCTTGGTGGCTTCGGAGATCACGCGAGGGAACGCCTGTTCGAGCTCTTCGCGGCTGTTGCAGCGACGAATGCCGCGGCCGCCGCCACCGGAAGTGGCCTTGAGCATCACCGGGTAGCCGATACGATCGCCTTCGGTCAGGGCTTCTTCGATACCCGAGACGTTGCCTTCGGTACCTGGGGTAACCGGCACGCCAGCCTTGATCATGCTGCGGCGGGCTTCGGTCTTGTCGCCCATGCGGCGAATCACTTCAGCCGATGGACCGATGAATTTGATCCCGCGTTCTGCGCAGATGTCTGCCAGTTCAGCGTTCTCGGAGAGGAAGCCGTAGCCGGGGTGCAATGCATCACAACCGGTTTCCACGGCCAGGTTCACCAGCTTGCGCGGGTTCAGGTAGCCCGCCAATGGCTCGGCGCCAATGCTGTGGGCCTCGTCCGCACGCTTCACATGCAGGGCATGACGGTCGGCATCGGAATAGATCGCGACCGAGCGAATACCCATCTCGGCGCAGGCACGTACGATGCGTACGGCAATCTCACCACGGTTGGCGATCAGGATCTTTTTTATCACTTGGAGGTTCCCTTGAGCCGGTGGTACCCACGACCCGCTAGACCAGGTCGACGCGTGACCAAATGTTTCAATTTGGTCGCAGCCCCACACTAGCGCCCACAAGGGATTAACAAAAATGAATAATTATTGGGTCACGCATAAGTAAAGACTTATAGTTGCTGCATCAGCCAGCGGCGAGAGAACTAATAAAGTGCGTAAGTCATTGATGCGTATGACGTTGCGTCAGTTGCAGATCTTCAATGAAGTCTGCGATTTGAGGTCCTACAGCCGCGCAGCCGACGAAATGTCGCTCACACAACCGGCCGTAAGCCTGCAGATTCGCCAACTCGAAGAACTGGTTGGCCAGCCATTGTTCGATTACGTCGGTAAAAAACTCTACATGACCGAAGCGGCCGAAGCACTGCAACGCGCCAGCCGGGACATTTTCGGGCGCCTGGAAAACCTCGATATGCAGTTGTCGGACATGCAGGGCTCCCTCCAGGGTCAATTGAAACTGGCGGTGGAATCGAGCGCCAAGTACTTCGTTCCGCACTTGTTTGCCGCGTTCAAGCGCCAGCATCCGGAGGTCAACCTGCAATTGACGGTGGTCAACCGGGGGCAGGTGATTCGACGCCTCTCGGACAACCGTGACGACCTGGTCATCATGTCCATGGTGCCACAGGACATGGGCCTGGAATTCCTGCCATTCCTGAACAATCCGATTGTCGCCGTGGCGCCACCGAATCATCCACTGTGCCACATGGGCCCCCTGCGCCTGCAGGATCTGGAACCTTATACCCTGCTGCTGCGCGAGCCCGGTTCGGGGACACGCCTGGCGTGCGAAGAGTACTTCAAGGAAAAGCGCGTGCACTTCAACCAGACACAGGAAGTGTCATCAGCCGAAGCTCAACGCGAATGCGTGCTGGCGGGTCTGGGCGTGGCGTTGTTGACGCGCCACGCCCTGAACCTCGAACTGGCGACCGGTGGGTTGATCGAGTTGCCGGTCGAAGAACTGCCGCTTTATCGCAGCTGGTGTCTGGTGCAAGCCAAGGCTAAACGGCTGTCACCAGTGGCTCACGCCTTCCTTGCGTTCGTGCGCAGCGAGCGGGTGCAGATCAGCGGCCTGGTTGAGCGCTTCGCCGGGAAGCTGTCGGCGCAGCCTGCCAATAATTGAGCTCGAAATCTTCAGGAAAATCGCCAATCTCGGCCAGAAGCTGACGGCGCTCGCAACGATCTTCAATAGCGCGGCGAAACTCCATGCGCCGTTGATCTTCTTGTTGACGACGGGTTTTGACAGCGCTGTTGCGTTCTTCGTAAGGCAGGGCCATTTCAAGTCTCCCAAGACGAGTACGGGAGTTTCAAGATAGACGTGGGGGATGACGGTTTGGCGGCTTGATGGTTACAGACCGATGAATGTTGTTTGGTCCTGTGGCGAGGGAGCTTGCTCCCGTTCGGCTGCGCAGCAGTCGCACAATTTTGGGGCCGCTTCGCGACCCAGCGGGAGCGAGCTCCCTCGCCACAGGGGGCCGCGCGGGCCTTGAAGTCAGTCGTCCAGCGCTTTCACCGATTTGGGCGACAACCGCAAGCTGCGCAAACTGCGTTTAACGCTCTTGAGGTGGTTGACCAGGCTCGGCCCGCGCGCCATTGCCACGCCCATCGCCAATACGTCGATTACCACCAAATGGGCAATACGCGAGGTCAGCGGCGTGTAGATTTCGGTGTCTTCGTGCACGTCGATCGCCAGGTTGACCGTCGACAACTCGGCCAACGGTGTCTGGCTCGGGCACAGGGTAATCAGCGAAGCGCCGCTCTCACGCACAAGATTGGCAGTGATCAATAGATCCTTGGAGCGCCCGGACTGGGAGATGCAGATCGCCACGTCTGTCGGTTTCAACGTCACCGCCGACATCGCTTGCATATGCGGATCGGAGTACGCCGCTGCGGTCAGCAACAAACGGAAGAACTTGTGCTGCGCATCCGCCGCTACCGCACCCGAAGCACCGAAACCGTAGAACTCGACCCGCTGCGCCTGGGACATCAGCGTCACTGCTCGCTGCAATTCCAGTGGGTCGAGCTTTTCTCGAACCTCCATCAGGGTATGCAACGTGGTGTCGAAGATCTTCAGGCTGTAGTCGGCCACCGAATCGTCTTCATGGATCGCGAATTGTCCGAAACTCGCACCGGCTGCCAGGCTCTGGGCCAGCTTCAGTTTCAGGTCCTGGAACCCGGAACACCCGATGGCGCGGCAAAAGCGCACGATGGTCGGCTCACTGATGCCTACGCTATGGGCCAGGTCGGCCATGGAGCTGTGCATCACAGCCGCAGGGTCAAGCAGCACATGATCGGCGACCTTGAGCTCCGACTTGCGTAACAGGTGACGTGACTGGGCGATGTGTTGCAGCAGATTCAAAGGGCTGGACTCTTTGTTATTGGCAGGTGCCGGGGATGTAGCACGCTTGTAGTTATACTACATGAATTGGCTTTTTGCCTGCTCAATGCGTTACCGAATCCCTCGATTTCTGGCGTCCGCGCCTCATGTAGCACTCATGGCGCGGGGCCGAAGCGCGAGTTTTGAACTGAAAAACATTGAATTAGTTACTTGGCAAAATATAAAACCAATGCGGCATGAGCACTCGATAACAACACACGCCGATTTACAAATCAAACTAACAAAATTCAACCAAAGCAAACTTCAGCTGGGTATATTAATTGCGCAGGAAGCGAATCAAAACTAAAGGAGCTACACATCATGACTATTAAAACCAAAGGCTGGACCGCACAGATCGACCGCATGCCAGGCGCCGCTTCGTTTCGCACCTATGGCGTCGTAACCGTGGCGCATACGGGCATTACACCAAAGCTGGAAGTGAGTGAAGAGCAAGATAAATCCTATGACTTGCGCCTGGAGCTTAAACTTGAAAACTCCAATGAAATTTCGCTGCAAGTCGAAACCGACAAGTTTGTAGAATACAAAGTGCCGGGCAACTCTGATGTTTGCAGCGTGAGCATCTTCTACGAAGGAAAGTTGCTGCACCATATCGATAAAGTATCGATCACCCACTAAGCATCAATTGCGCTTCCGGCAATTCAGGCGTCCCGCAGTCTCAGCTGCTGAGACCGGGACGCCTTCTACTCAACTGGCGGCCTGAGCATGCAGCAAGCCGGCCAGGGTTTCGGCCTCTACCGGGCGGCTGACCAGATAACCCTGCACTTCATCACACTGTTCAGCTTTCAGAAACTCAAGCTGTTCGATCCGCTCGACGCCTTCCGCCACGACCTTCAATGCCAGGCCGTGCGCCATGGCGATGATCGCCCGAGTAATCGCCGCATCTTCGCTACCCTCCCCCAGGCCACGAATGAACGCTTGATCGATCTTCACGTAATCGACGGGAATCCGCTTCAGATAACTCAAGGACGAATAGCCTGTGCCGAAATCATCAATCGCCAGTTTCACGCCCAGATCACGTAATTGCTGGAACGTCGCAATGATGTGTTCGACGCTGTCCAGCAACTGGCTTTCGGTGAGTTCCAGCTCAAGGTAGCGCGGCTCCAGCCCGGTTTCTTCCAGGACCTGGCGCACCAGACTGACCAGCTTGCCCTGTCGCAGTTGGTGCACGGACAGGTTCACAGATACCCGAATCGCTTCAAGTCCCTGCCGCTGCCATTCACAGGCTTGCCAGCAAGCCTGACGCAGTACGAACTCGCCTATCGGACCAATCAGCCCGGTTTCCTCGGCCAACCCGATGAAATCCCCAGGAGACACTCGGCCCATGGTCGGGTGATCCCAACGCACCAAGGCCTCGGCGGCATTCAACTTGCCCGTGGCAAGGCACAATTTCGGTTGATAAAACACCTTCAACTGCTTCTCTTCGACAGCCTTTCGCAGTTGGTTTTCCATTTGCAAACGCTCCAGCGTGCTGGCTTGCAAACTGTCGGTATAGAACTGGAAGTTGTTCCCTCCCAGATGCTTTGCGTGCTGCATGGCCATGTTCGACTGACTGACCAATGCCGAAATATCCCGGGCGCTGTCCGGCAATAAACTGATGCCCATCGACGCGCTGACCACCAGCTCATGCCCATCAATGGTCACCGGCAACCGCAACTTGCTCGCCAGACGCGTCGCCACCCGCGCCAGGCTCGACAGGTTGCCGTAAGCGTTGAACAGCACCGCGAATTCGTCACCGGACAGGCGCGCGATGGTGTCCGCTTCCGGCAATGCATTCACCAACCGTCGAGCCATCTTCTGCAACAACTGGTCAGCGATTTCATGCCCCAGGCTGTCGTTGAGCTGTTTGAAGCGGTCCAGATTGATGTGCAGCAACGCCAGGCTGCGATAACCGCCCTGACGCACCCGTTGATGCGCTTCGCTGAGTCGTTCGCGGAACATCGAGCGGTTGGCCAGGCCGGTCAGTTCGTCGTAATGCGTAAGATAACGCATGCGCTCTTCGGACTCTCGGCGCGCCGAAAGATCAGCGAAGAAGCCCACGATATGACTGACATTTCCCCGAGTATCGCGTACGGCGTTCAGCTGCAGCCATTGCGGATACATCTCGCCGTTCTTGCGGGTTTCCACCAGTTCGCCTTGCCAACTGCCCTGCTGTTCCAGCGCCTGGTGAATCGCCGCGTAATGCCGACGCGCATCGCGGCTGCACGGTAATTCAACGACATTGCGCCCGATCATGTCCTCGATGTCGTAGCCGGTCACCCGACTGAAAGCCTGATTGATCGCGATAAGCTTGTAATTCGGATCGAAAATCACAATGCCTTCGCTGGCCGCTTCGAACACGGTCGCGGCCAGCTGCCGCTGCTCTTCCAGACCTTTGCTGACGCTGATGTCGCGACGGGTGCCGACCATGCGAATCACCCTTGCGTTTTCGCCACGCTCGACTGCCCGCCCGCGGTCCTCGATCCAGACCCAGTGGCCGTCGCCATGCCGCACGCGATATTCGATCTGATAGTCCTCGGTGCGCCCTTTCAAATGCTCGACCAGTGCTCTTTTCAGTCCGGGAAGATCCTCCGGGTGCAGCCGCGGCTTGAGGTGACGCAAAATGCCCGTCACCTGTTCCGGCTCCAGGCCGAACAATTCCTGAATCTGCGTGTGGTGAACTTCGTCGGTTTGCAGGTTCCAGTCCCACAGCCCCAATTCGCTGGCCTTCAGGGCCAGCGCCAGGCGCGCTTCACTCTTGCTCAACGCCTGGCTGGCGGCGTCCAGTTCGAGGCTGCGCTGGGCGACACGGTTTTCCAGGTCGGTCTGGATTTCCCGCAATTCTTCTTCGGCACGCTGTCGTTGCTCAATTTCCTTGGCCAGCTTCTGATTGAGCTGGTCACTGCAACTTTGTGCCTGTTGCAGGTGTTCGATGAGCGCCTGATTCTGAAAACGTCGCATCAAGCCCCGATCGATCAAACGATTGACCTGCCAGGCAACCACGCTCAGTGCACCCAGCAGAATCAATCCAAACCAGCCCCAACCTTGCTGCTGCTCGTCTCCCCCCCAAAACATGTAAGCGATGGCCGGCAGCAGACAGGGCAAGGTGAACGAAAGAAAGGCCGGCAAACTGACCGCATAAGCCACACTGGCGGAAAGCGCCGCGGCACCGATGAGGCCGAAGACCCAGGCTTGCTGAATGAAATTATCGGCGGGAACCAGGGCGATGCCGGCACCCGCCAGAGTCAGGCCGGTGAGGCCGGAGCCCAATAAAAACATGCGTAGCCAAATGGGGTGAGCCTGACGATTGGGAATGGCCGAATCGAAGGCGGCCACCTGAATCACCCGCAATGCCACCAGTGACAGCAGCCATACCAGCCAGACCGTGACCAGGAAGTAACGCTGCGGACTCCAGAGTAAACCGGCGCAGACCAGACCATTGATCAACATGAACAGCGTAGGCAGCAGAGAGCCCTGATACAGCAGACGCGTGCGTTCGACCGCCATCTCCATGGCGTATTGTTTACGAATAACCCGGGGCTGCGCAGTGGGGCCCGACAGGTCGAAGCTGAGGGTCATAGGCGATATTCTTGTTCTTATAATGATGAGCATGAGCCCGAAACGTCGACGGAGCATACACAAGCATCTGCCCTGACCAAACTGCTGCCGGTCAAAAAACAGACAAATCTGCCTGCCACCCGCCCCCGCGCAAATGCCCCCAGGCATGTAGCTGCAATGCTTACGGACAATGACTGACCGGTCGTCCCGCACATCTCTTTCATCGGCTAATGCAAAGCGGGATTTGCCCGGTGTGGCGCCGCCCCCTAGAATGCCCCGATGCGCGATGACCTCTCCCTTTTGCTGAACTCCCTCAACGATGCCCAACGTCAGGCCGTAGCGGCCCCCGTAGGCCGTCAGTTGGTCCTGGCCGGTGCTGGTTCCGGTAAAACCCGAGTGCTGGTGCACCGTATCGCCTGGTTGATCCAGGTCGAAAACGCGTCGCCCCACTCCATTCTGTCGGTGACCTTCACCAACAAGGCCGCTGCCGAGATGCGTCACCGCATCGAACAGCTGATGGGTATCAACCCGGCCGGCATGTGGGTCGGCACCTTCCACGGCCTGGCGCACCGCTTGCTGCGGGCGCACTGGCAAGAGGCAGGCCTGAGCCAGACCTTCCAGATTCTCGACAGTGATGACCAACAACGATTGGTCAAGCGGGTGATCCGCGAGCTCGGCCTGGACGAGCAACGCTGGCCGGCGCGTCAGGCCCAATGGTTCATTAACGGGCAAAAAGACGAAGGTCTGCGTCCGCAACACATTCAAGCCAGCGGCGACCTGTTCCTGGCGACCATGCGCAGCATTTATGAAGCCTATGAGGCTGCGTGTCTGCGCGCCGGTGTCATCGACTTCTCCGAACTGCTGCTGCGCGCCCTCGACCTGTGGCGCGATCATCCGGGCCTGCTGGCGCATTATCAAAAGCGCTTCCGGCACATTCTGGTGGACGAGTTCCAGGACACCAACGCCGTGCAGTACGCCTGGTTGCGCTTGCTGGCCAAGGGCGGCGACAGCCTGATGGTGGTTGGCGATGACGACCAGTCGATCTATGGCTGGCGCGGCGCGAAAATCGAGAACATCTACCAGTATTCCGAAGACTTCCCGGACGCCGAGACCATTCGTCTGGAGCAAAACTACCGTTCCACGGCCGGTATCCTCAAGGCTGCCAACGCCCTGATCGCCAACAACACCGGTCGCCTGGGCAAGGAACTGTGGACCGACGGCGGCGATGGCGAGGCCATCAACCTGTATGCCGCCTTCAACGAACACGATGAAGCACGCTACGTTGTCGAAACCATCGAAAGTGCGCTGAAAACCGGCCTGGCGCGAAGCGATATTGCGATTCTGTACCGCTCCAACGCCCAATCGCGCGTTTTGGAAGAAGCCTTGCTGCGCGAGCGCATTCCGTACCGCATCTACGGTGGTCAGCGCTTCTTCGAGCGGGCGGAAATCAAAAACGCCATGGCCTACATGCGCCTGCTTGAAGGCCGTGGCAACGATGCCGCGCTGGAACGGGTGATCAACGTACCCGCCCGCGGCATCGGCGAAAAAACCGTCGAAGCGATTCGCGAGCATGCACGCCACAGCGATGTGTCGATGTGGGAAGCGATGCAACAACTGGTAGCCAACAAAGGCCTTACCGGTCGCGCCGCCAGCGCATTGGGCGCATTTGTCGAGCTGATCGAAAACCTTGCCGCCAAGTGCATGGAAATGCCGCTGCACCTGATGACCCAGACCGTCATCGAGCAGTCGGGGTTGATCGCCTATCACGAAGCGGAAAAAGGCGAGAAAGGCCAGGCCCGGGTAGAAAACCTTGAAGAACTGGTCAGCGCTGCGCGTAACTTTGAAAACAGCGAAGAGGACGAGGACCTGACGCCACTGGCGGCATTCCTCGGCCATGCATCGCTGGAAGCTGGTGATACCCAGGCTGACGAGCACGAAGACAGCATTCAGCTGATGACCCTGCACAGCGCCAAGGGTCTGGAATTCCCTTACGTGTTCCTGGTGGGCATGGAAGAAGGCCTGTTCCCGCACAAGATGAGCCTGGAAGAGCCTGGCCGTCTCGAGGAAGAGCGGCGCCTGGCGTACGTCGGCATCACACGCGCCATGCAGAACCTGGTGATGACTTATGCGGAAACCCGACGCCTCTACGGCAGCGAGACCTACAACAAGGTGTCGCGTTTCGTACGCGAAGTGCCGAAAGGTCTGATTCAAGAAGTGCGGCTTTCCAACAGCGTCAGTCGCCCGTTTGGCGGCAACCAGTCGATGAGCGGCGGCAACCTGTTCAGCGGCAGCGAGATTCCGCAGACCGGCTTCAGCCTCGGCCAGACCGTGCGCCACTCGATTTTCGGGGACGGCGTGATCCTCAACTTCGAAGGCGCCGGGGCCGCGGCCAGGGTGCAGGTGAACTTCAGCGAAGGCAGCAAGTGGTTGATGCTGGGGTATGCGAAGCTGGAAGCGATTTAAAGCAATTTTCTGTGGGAGCGAACCTGTTCGTTCCCACAGGGTTTTGCAACTTTCCTACAGAACTTATCCACTCCTCCTACAGACCAAAGTTAACAGGCCTTATTGCCCTGATTAAGCTGAACCCGACCTGTCAGGCAAAAGCCCGAAACACTCTGCCGCTAGCCAGTAACACTTCAGCTGTGCAACATGGCGCGCGTGCCTTCCACAAATGGGAATTCCCTCTATGAAACGTTTTCTTAGCATCGCCATGGCGTTGTGCATCGGCCTGACGATGAGTCTCGACGTCAATGCCGCCAAGCGCTTCGGTGGTGGCAAAAGCGCAGGCGCTGCGCCAACTCACCAGACCAGCCAGATGGCTCCTTCTTCTCCAGGCATGGGCGGCGCTGCGGCGACCGCTGGTGCCGCCGGTGCCGCTGGCGCCGCTGCCAAGGCCGGTGGCGCTTCGCGCTGGCTCGGCCCACTGGCCGGTATCGCCGCCGGTGGCCTGCTGGCGTCCATGTTCATGGGCGACGGCTTCCAGGGCATGCAGATCTTCGACATCCTGATCATGG
>NZ_RCNW01000179.1:0-22232 GCF_004307605.1 Pseudomonas sp. Sample_24 | reverse complement strand
TTTTTAGTGTTCAAAAGGCCGTTCAAGTAAAAAGGAAACCCGCAGCGATGGCGTATTACCGCACTCCTCACGACGTGACCGCTCTGCCCGCCTGGCAAGCGTTGAATGACCACCGCCAAGCCATGCAGGATTTCAGCATGCGCGAGGCTTTCAATGCCGACCCGCAGCGTTTTACCCAGTTCACCCTCAGCAGTTGCGGCCTGTTTCTCGACTATTCGAAGAACCTGATCAACGCCGAGACCCGCAACCTGCTGGTGGGTCTGGCCAATGCGGTCGACCTCCAGGGTGCGATCAAGTCGCTGTTCGACGGCGAAATCGTCAACGCCTCCGAAGGCCGCCCAGCCCTGCACACCGCGCTGCGCCGTCCGGTTGGCGACAAGCTGTCGGTCAACGGTGTCAATGTGATGCCCGAAGTGCACAAGGTGCTGAACCAGATCACCGATCTGGTGGGCCGCATCCATGACGGTCTGTGGCGCGGTTACTCCGAGAAGCCGATCACCGACGTGGTGAACATCGGTATCGGTGGCTCGTTCCTCGGCCCAGAGCTGGTGTCCGAAGCCTTGCTGTCCTACGCGCAGAAAGGCGTGCGTTGCCACTATCTGGCGAACATCGACGGTAGCGAGTTCCACGAGCTGACCATGAAACTGCGCGCCGAGACCACGCTGTTCATCGTCTCGTCGAAATCCTTCAACACCCTTGAAACCCTGAAGAACGCCCAGGCCGCCCGCGCCTGGTACCTGGCCCAGGGTGGTTCGGAAGCCGAGTTGTATCGCCACTTCATCGCGGTTTCGAGCAACAATGCCGCCGCCGTGGCCTTCGGTATCCGCGAGGAAAACATTTTCCCGATGTGGGACTGGGTTGGCGGGCGTTACTCGCTGTGGTCTGCCATCGGTTTGCCGATTGCCCTGGCCATCGGCATGTCGAACTTCAAGGAATTGCTGTCCGGTGCCTACACCATGGACCAGCACTTCCAGAGCGCGCCGTTCGAACAGAACATGCCGGTGCTGCTGGCGTTGCTCGGCGTGTGGTACGGCAATTTCTGGGGCGCGCAGAGCCACGCAATCCTGCCTTACGACCACTACCTGCGGAACATCACCAAGCATTTGCAACAGCTGGACATGGAATCCAACGGCAAGAGCGTGCGCCAGGACGGTACGCCGGTTGCTACGGACACCGGGCCAGTGATCTGGGGCGGCGTCGGCTGCAACGGCCAGCATGCTTATCACCAGTTGCTGCACCAGGGCACCCAGCTGATTCCGGCCGACTTCATCGTGCCGATCGTCAGCTTCAACCCGGTGTCCGACCACCACCAGTGGCTGTACGCCAACTGCCTGTCGCAAAGCCAGGCGTTGATGCTGGGCAAGACACTGGCCGAGGCGCAAGCCGAGCTGCGTGAGAAAGGCATGAGTGAAGACGACGTGCAGAAACTCGCACCGCACAAGGTGATTCCGGGCAACCGTCCGAGCAACACCCTGGTGGTCGAACGCATCAGCCCGCGTCGCCTCGGCGCACTGGTGGCAATGTACGAACACAAAGTCTTCGTGCAGAGCGTGATCTGGGGCATCAACGCCTTCGACCAGTGGGGCGTGGAGCTGGGCAAGGAACTGGGCAAAGGCGTCTACAACCGCCTGGTCGGCAGCGAGGAAACCCCGGCTGACGACGCGTCCACCCAAGGCCTGATCAACTACTTCCGCGGGCGTCACCGCGGTTGATCTGACACCGTTCCTGTGGGGGTACTAATCTTGTAGGAGCCGGCTTGCTGGCGAAAGCGGTGTGTCATTCAACATTTTTGTAGACTGATACGCCGCTTTCGCCAGCAAGCCGGCTCCTACGAGGGTCGCGCAGCTCCCCTCTTGTCGCACAACAAGAATAAGGAACCGTCATGTTCGATATCAGCACGTTCCCCAAGGCCGATGCCGTCCGCCGGGCTGCACAACTGAGTCAAGACGACTACCACCGCCTGTACCGCGAATCCATCGAACACCCCAGTACGTTCTGGGCCGAGCAAGCCACCCGCTTCCTCGACTGGAGCACGCCTTGGCACACCGTCCAGCGCTACGACCTGAAAACCGGTGAGGCCAATTGGTTTGCCGGCGCGAAACTCAACGTCAGCTACAACTGCATCGACCGTCACCTGGAAAAACGCGGTGATCAGATCGCGATCATCTGGGAAGGCGACGATCCGGCCGAATCCACCCAGATCACCTATAGAAAACTCCATCACAATGTCTGCCGCCTGGCCAACGTGCTTAAAAGCCGTGGCGTGAAGAAAGGCGACCGTGTGTGCATCTACATGCCGATGATTCCTGAAGCGGCCTACGCCATGCTCGCCTGCACGCGTATCGGTGCGGTGCACTCGGTGGTGTTCGGCGGTTTCTCCCCGGATTCGCTGCGCGACCGGATTCTCGATGCCGACTGTCGCACCGTGATCACCGCCGATGAAGGCGTGCGCGGTGGCAAATTCGTGCCGTTGAAACAGAATGTCGACAAAGCCCTGCAAAGCTGCCCGGACGTGAGCACCGTAGTGGTGGTCGAGCGCACACAGAATCAGGTGAATTGGGTCGAAGGCCGGGACATCTGGTATCACCAGGCATTGCGCGATGTCGGCGACGACTGCCCGCCCGAGCCGATGGACGCCGAAGATCCGTTGTTCATCCTGTACACCTCCGGCAGCACCGGCAAACCCAAAGGCGTGCTGCACACCACCGGCGGTTACCTGCTGCAAGCGGCGATGACCTTCAAGTACGTGCTGGACTACCGTGATGGCGAAGTGTTCTGGTGCACCGCCGATGTCGGCTGGGTGACGGGCCACAGCTACATTGTCTACGGGCCGTTGGCCAATGGTGCGACCACGTTGATCTTCGAGGGCGTGCCGAGCTACCCGAGCACTTCGCGCTTCTGGCAGGTGATCGACAAGCACAAAGTGAACATCTTCTACACAGCACCCACCGCTTTGCGCGCACTGATGCGTGAAGGTCCGCAACCGTTGAAGGAAACCTCCCGGGCCAGCGTCAGATTGCTCGGCACGGTCGGTGAGCCCATCAACCCGGAGGCGTGGGAGTGGTACTTTCATGCAGTCGGCGAAGAGCGCTGCCCGATTGTCGATACCTGGTGGCAGACCGAGACCGGCGGCATCATGCTCAGCCCGCTGGTGAGCGCGCAACGGATCAAACCCGGCTGCGCCACACAACCGATGTTTGGTGTGCAACCGGTATTGCTCGACGAACAAGGCAAGGAAATCAAGGGCGCCGGTAGCGGCGTGCTCGCCATAAAATCAAGCTGGCCGGCGCAGATCCGCAGCGTCTATGGCGATCCGCAACGGATGGTCGACACCTACTTCAAGCCCTACCCCGGCTATTACTTCACCGGTGACGGCGCCCGTCGTGACGAAGATGGCGATTACTGGATCACCGGGCGCATCGACGATGTGATCAACGTGTCCGGGCATCGCATCGGCACCGCCGAAGTGGAAAGTGCCCTGGTGCTGCACGACAGCATCGCCGAGGCCGCCGTGGTGGGTTACCCTCACGACGTCAAGGGCCAGGGCATCTACGCCTTCGTCACCCCCATGAACGGCGTCGAACCCGGCGACGAACTGAAGAAAGAATTGCTGGCGCTGGTCAGCAAGGAAATCGGCAGTTTCGCCAAACCGGATCTGATCCAGTGGGCACCCGCGTTGCCAAAAACCCGTTCGGGCAAGATCATGCGGCGCATTCTGCGCAAGATCGCCTGCAACGAACTCGACAGTCTGGGCGATACCTCGACCCTGGCCGACCCAAGCGTGGTGCAAGGCCTGATCGATAAACGCCTGAACCAATAACGCACTGCTGTCGGTAGGAGCAAAGCTTGCTCGCGATGAACGATAACGCGGTTCAACAGCAGATGGCGTGATCGTTCATCGCGGGCAAGCCATGCGCCCACAGAAAAACAGGAAATCACCGGGACACCATGGAATTCATCCGCACCCGCATTGAAACCCAGATCATGAGCCTGACCGGTCTATCCTTGGGCAAGCTCGATCTGGAGAACCCCAAGGGCGATCCCGGGCTGTTCGGGCCTGACTCCGTGAGCTGGCAAGTTCATGGTGACTTCAGCAGCATGCTCATCGGTGGCATCAGCGCGCTGATGCTGCAAGCTTTGCATCCGCTGGCCCTCGCCGGCGTCTGGGACCATTCGAATTTCCGCGAGGACATGCTCGGCCGATTACGCCGCACCGGGCAGTTCATTTCCGGCACCACGTTCGGCTCGCGACAGGATGCCGACTGGCTGATCGAAAAAGTCCGCACCATTCACCTGCAAATAACCGGCACTGCGCCTGACGGCCGCCCCTACGCCGCCAGCGATCCCGAGCTCTTGACCTGGGTACATGTAGCCGAGGTCAGCAACTTCCTCGCCGCACATTTGCGCTATCGCAATCCACATCTGTCGCCGGAAGATCAGGACCGCTATTACGCTGAAATAGCGCTGGTGGCAGAACGCTTGGGTGCCCGGAATGTGCCGCGCTCACGGCAGGAAATTTCCGCATACCTTGAGCGCATTCGCCCGCAATTGCTGTGTGATGAGCGCAGTCGGGAAGTGTTGCGGCTGTTGTTGAATGCGCCATCCCCCAGCCGCCTCGCCAGGCCTTTCGGCGGATTGATGATGCAGGCCGGCATTGACCTGTTGCCG
Source organism: Pseudomonas sp. Sample_24 (assembly GCF_004307605.1). Classification (NCBI taxonomy): domain Bacteria; kingdom Pseudomonadati; phylum Pseudomonadota; class Gammaproteobacteria; order Pseudomonadales; family Pseudomonadaceae; genus Pseudomonas; species Pseudomonas sp. Sample_24. The sequence goes on along the minus strand of NZ_RCNW01000179.1, from coordinate 17,564 downwards.
GACTGGGCCAGTGACATGCTGGGCGTCAGCCAAAACCCGCTGCAACGCAAACTGATCCGCGCCAGCGTCAATCGCAGTGCGCCGATGTTGCGCTGGGCGGTACGCAATGGCTCGGTACAGCGGGCCAAGCGACGGATGGGCCTGCTGACTTGACCCCGGACTCTGTGGCGAGGGAGCTTGCTCCCGCAGGGCTGCGAAGCGGCCCCAAAACCCAGGGACATTTCGATTTTTTGCGAGCGCTGCGCACTCGAGCGGGAGCAAGCTCCCTCGCCACAGGCAAGCCCCTCATCCAAACTCCACAGTGTTAAACTCCCGCGCCAAATCACCTCCTGCAAGGCGCCCAGCATGTCTTCCTTGAACCAGGCGCTGCGCGCCGCCCTCGATCATCGCCAGGACCTGTTGGCCGAGCTGCACAGCCAGGGCACCGATTGCTATCGCCTGTTCCATGGCAGCCAGGAAGGCGCCGGTGGCCTGACCATCGATCGTTATGGTCCGCAGCTGATGGTGCAGAGCTTTCATCAATCGCTGGAACGCGAAGACCTGCTGAACCTGCACGAAACGATCAACAACCATCTGGGCCTTGAAACCCTGCTGGTCTACAACGACCGCTCCCGCGGCAACTCGCGCATCGACCGCGAAGACAGCGTCTACCGCGCGGACGAAGCAGCGCTGCAAGATCTGGTCGGTCACGAGTGGGGCCTCAATTATCGCGTTCGCGGCCGTCACGCCGGGCAGGACCCGCTGCTGTTCCTCGACCTGCGCAATACCCGTGGCTGGGTCAAGGATCACAGCAAGAACAAAAGTGTACTGAACCTGTTTGCCTACACCTGCGGCGTTGGCCTCAGCGCAGCAGCCGGTGGCGCTCGCGAGGTGTGCAACCTGGACTTCGCCGAAGGCAACCTGGCGGTCGGTCGCGAAAACGGCATGCTCAACCCGCAGTTGCCGACCATGGCGTTCATCCAGTCCGATTATTTCCCGGCCATTCGCCAACTCGCCGGCCTGCCGATCAGCCAGCGTCGCGGGCAGAAGCTGCCGAGCTATCCGCGCCTGGAACAGCGCCAGTACGACCTGGTACTGCTCGACCCACCCGCCTGGGCCAAGAGCGCGTTCGGCACCGTCGACCTGCTGCGCGATTATCAGAGCCTGCTCAAACCCGCGCTGCTGACCACCGCCGACGACGGCGTGCTGATCTGCTGCAACAACCTGGCGAAAGTCAGCATGGACGATTGGCGTGAACAGGTTTTGCGTTGCGCCGAGAAAGCAGGACGGCCGGTGCGCGAGTGGACGGTCATGAAACCGGGTGCCGATTTCCCGTCCATGGACCAACAACCACCGCTGAAAACCCTGATCCTGCAGCTTTGATCCGTGTCAGATAAATCTGAAAAAAGCTGAACAGGCTGATTGCTTCGGAACCGGAATCGCGTGCCATACTCCAAGGCACTCCGATTCACACAGATGAAGCCACGCATGTACAAAGGATTGATTCGCGCCGTCGGCGCCTTGTTGACTGCTCTGGCCCTCTACAGTTTGCTGGGCTTCTTGATTTTGCCGGGCATTGCCCTGCGCATCGCCAACCAGCAATTGGCCAATTATTCCACGATGCCCGCCACGCTCCAGCGGATCGAACTCAACCCGTTCAGCCTCGAAGTCACGCTCTGGGGTCTGAGCATTGGCGAGCCCGGCAAAGAGCAAATCGGCTTCGAACGTCTATACGCCAATCTGCAACTCGACAGCCTGTGGACCAAGGCGCTGCATCTGTCGGATATCGAACTGGACAAGTCCAAGACCGAAATCCTCTTCAGCAAGGACGGCAAACTCAACCTGCTCGGGCTCTTCAAGATTCCGGCCAGCGAACCGACACCCGCCGACCCGGATGCCAAGCCGTTTCCGTTGCGCATCGAACGGATCAAGCTGGCTGGCGGTGCCGTGCACTTTGAGGATGCCCGGCCCAGCGAGCCCATCGAATTCATCTACGACTCACTCGATTTCGAGCTGAAAAACCTCAGCACCCTGCCCGAAGACAGCGCCGATATGACTCTGGTGGCCGTCGGCCCCAACGACGGGCAAATCGACTGGACCGGTAACTTCAGCCTGATCCCGATTGCCTCCGAAGGTAAGCTGAAAATCACCGATGGCAAGATGAAAGCCTTCTGGCCCTATGTGCGCGATGCTGTCCCGCTGGACCTCGAAAGCGGTGTCATGAGCATCAGCACCGACTACAAGCTCAACCTGTCCAAGGAAACCGAACTGCTGCTGAGCAACGTCTCGGCCACCATCGCCCCCTTCGCGATCAAGGCGCCGGACGGTCGGCCGCTGGTCAGGCTTGAGCGTCTGGACGTCAGCGAAACCACCGTCGACCTGGCCAAGCAACAAGTGGTGGTCGGCAAGATTCGCAGCCACAAACTGGAAACCTGGGCCGCGCTGGAAGCCGATGGCCAGCTCGACTGGCAGAAACTGTTCGCCAGCCAGCCTTCCAAACCCGCCGCCAAAGCGAACGCCGAACCGACCAACACGCCCGCTGCCGCTGACTCGCCGAAAGCGGACCCCGTCCCGAGCAAGCCCTGGCAAGTGCTGCTCAATGACGTGCAACTGCGCAACTATCAAGTGCACCTGGCTGATCGCAAGGCTCAGCCCGCCGTGGCGCTGGAACTGGGGCCGCTGAATCTCGACCTGCAGAAATTCGACAGCCTCAATGGTTCACCCTTCCTGCTCAAGCTCGACACCGGTGTCGGCAAGCAAGGCAAGCTGATGGCCGATGGCGAGGTCAACCTGGCGCCGATCAGCGCCAGGCTGAATGTGCAGACCAAGGACATCGACCTGCGCGTCGCCCAGTCCTACATCAGCCCGTTCATTCGCCTGGAGTTGCGCAGCGGCATGCTCGGCAGCGATCTGGCCGTCAACCTGAAAAGCACCGAGCCGCTGGCTTTCAGCGTCACCGGACGCGCCCAGGTCGATCAACTGCATACCCTCGACACCCTGAAAACCCGCGACTTCCTCAAGTGGCAGCAGGTGATGGTCGAAGGCCTGAATTATCAGCATGGCGACAGCCTGTCGATCGACAAGATCAACCTGCTGCAACCCTATGTACGCTTCATGATCAACGATGACCGCACCACCAACATCGATGACTTGTTGATCCCGCAACCCCCCGACACCGCCGCCAAACCTGCCGTCGCCAAACCCGCCGCCAGCAAAGACAAACCGCTGGGTATTCACATTGGCGGCATTGCCATCAATGACGGCTCGGCCAACTTCGCCGACTTCAGCCTGACGCCGAACTTCGCCACCGCCATCCAGCAGCTCAACGGCCAGATCGGCACCATTGACAGCCGCCAGGCGAAGCCGGCCAGTGTCGACGTCAAAGGCAAGGTCGACCGCTATGCACCGGTGACCATCAAAGGTGCGGTCAACCCGTTCGATCCGATGGCCAGCCTCGATATCGCTACCAGTTTCAAACGTGTGGAACTGACCACGCTGACGCCTTACTCCGGCAAGTTTGCCGGCTATCGCATCCGCAAGGGCCGGCTGAACCTCGACCTGCATTACCAAATCACCAAGGGCCAGCTGAAAGCCGAAAACAAAGTGGTGGTCGAACAGTTGCAACTGGGTGAAAAAGTCGACAGCCCCGACGCCGTCAGCCTGCCGCTGAAACTCGCAATTGCTCTGCTCAAGGATGTCGACGGCAAGATTTCCATCGAACTGCCAGTCACCGGCGATCTCAACAACCCGCAGTTCAGCGTCATGCCGATTGTCTGGCAGACCCTGCGCAACCTGATCGTCAAGGCCGCTGCCGCGCCGTTCAAACTGATTGGCGGTCTGGTCTCGGGGGGAGGTTCGGAAGATCTTGGCAGCGTGTCGTTCGCGCCCGGTTCCAGCGATCTGAGCAAGGATGCCGAAGGTGCCCTGGACAAACTGTCGAAGGCGCTCAAGGAACGTCCGGCCCTGCGCCTGGAAATCGAAGGTACGGCGGCGAAAAGCAGCGATGGTCCGCTGATCGCCGAGCAGCGTCTGGAGCGGGAATACCAATACAACTACTACAAAATGCTCCAGCGTCGAGGCGATAAAGTTCCGGCCCAAGCGTCGTTGCTGGATGTTCCGGACAGCGAAAAAGGGCCGTTGCTTGAAGGCATCTACCGCACACGCCTGAAAACCCAGCCACCGGCCGAATGGAAAGACCTGGGCAAGGAAGAACGCACAGCGAAGATGCGTGAAGGCGTCATTCAGTTCTGGAGCTCCAGCGATGTGCTGCTGCGTCAGTTGGGCCAGGACCGGGCCAGCAGCATCAAGGATTATCTGGTCGACAAAGGTCAGCTCGCCGATGACCGTGTGTACTTCATCGACGCACAGTTGGGCGAAGCCGAAAAAGACGGCAAGGTCGTCACGCCAATGCATCTGGACGCCGAGTGATGTACAAGCATCGCCTGCTCGCACTGGCGTTGACGGCAGCGGCGAGCCAGGCCTGGGCGGCGGATACTTTGCGCTGTGGCAGCCAACTGATCAGCGTCGGTGACCGCTCCAGTGAGGTGCTGCAAAAATGTGGCGACCCGGTCAGCCGCGATTTGCTCGGTTACAAGCGCAGTGCCAATCGACGGGAAGAGTTCCAGGTCGAGGAATGGACTTACGGTCCGAATGGCGGGATGTACCAGTACTTGCGCTTTGAAGGAAATCGGCTGGTGCAGATCACCAGCAAGCGCGGGAATTAGGAGTTTTTGCGTTACCCACAATAGAACAGGCCCCGACACGAATGTCGGGGCCTGTAATGGCCACGTCCTTGTGGCCGTTCGCATGAACACTCAAGAAGCGATAGACGTATGACTCGGCCCGTCTATCGCGTCTTCTCCCGGTCCAGGCGAGAAGCCTTGCCTTACTCGGATTTCAGGCCGTCAGCGGATACTGCTTTGACGCCTTTGATTTTTTTGGTGATCGCCACGGCGGTGTCTTTCTGAGCATCGGTCACCGCAACGGTGGACGACAGGGACACGACGCCTTTGTTGGTTTCCACTTTGATATCGGTACCTGGAATGCCTTTTTCGGTAATCAGGTCTGATTTGACTTTGGTAGTGATCCAGGTATCGGAAACATCCTCTTTCGCTTCGGTGACTTCACCGGCGGCCAGCATCATCGGTGCTTGAGTGGCCTGAGTCTGGGCAAATGCAACGTTGGCCATGGTCAGGGTCAGCGCGGTAGCAGCAGCGGCAGAGATAGCGAACTTCTTCATACGAGTAACTCCTGTTTTTCTGGAAAGTCTGCTGGGTTCATGTCAGCAGGGTTACCAGAGATATTGCGAACGCTGTGCCAAGTTTGAGACAGACAATTAATCCTTAAAAATCAATACGTTATGGAAAACGCAATTTTCCGGATTCGTGCAAAATGCATGAGTTGAACTTTATCTACATGCAAGTTGCGGGTTTTCTCGCCAGCCTAAGGCCATGAAATTTCGGCAATTTTTATCAATACTCAATCCAACTGCCTGACGCGAAAAAAAAACCCCTGCATAAGCAGGGGTGGATATACCAAAAAAGATCAGACTTTGGTGCAGCCTTTAGGTGCATATTCCTGATCCACAGTGGTCGTACAGGTCCACCCGGTCAGAGCACGCGTAAGAGTGATGGTCTTGTTCAGTACCGGCCCTGGCGCATTTAGAATCGTGCAAGCGATCGTGCCAGTTCCATCAACAGCCTTGCCCGACGCGGTCGTAGTGCAATTAGCCGTAGTCGCATTTCCGCCTACCTTGGTTAGATCAGGGTCGGTCCCTTGATTGATAACGTCCTCAAAAGGCACCTTCAACGCCGAAATCTCCGCCAGCCCCGCCGTGACCTTGGCCCGCGCCTGATACTTGGAATACGCCGGTATCGCAAACGTCGCGAGAATCCCGATGATCGCCACCACGATCAGCAACTCGATCAGGGTAAAACCTTTTTGAGTGTTCATAGACAGCCTCCGTGCATGAGTCGAAATCTCATGATCTGAACCTGTCGCAGCACAGCCCATGCCAAGCCCTGCACGCCCTGTTGGCGGGGTACTCGCCAGCCTTGAAGACCTTTCCTACTCCCAGGATCCGCACTATCTGACACTTTTTGTCACCTCGGCGCTGCTGGTTTGGTTCCGTTGCTTGACTAGGCTATAAGTCATTAAATGTCTGCGTCCGGTATCCCAATGAATGACATCGCCCTCAGCGGTCTGGCCAAGCAATTGGTCCTGGCCGAGCTGCTCACTGACAAAAGCGCGCAACAGGCGTATCAACAAGCCCAACGCAACCGTATTTCCCTGGTGACCTACCTGGTCCAGAACAAGCTGGTTAAAAGCCGCCAGGTTGCCGAGATCGCCTCGGAACATTTCGGCATGGCCCTGCTCGACCTGCATACCCTGGACAAGGACATTCAGCCCAAAGGCCTGGTCAGCGAGAAACTGGTCCGCCAGCATCACGCCCTGCCCCTCTGGCGCCGTGGCAACAAGTTATTCGTCGGCGTTTCCGACCCGACCAACCATCAAGCCATCAATGACATCCAGTTCAGCACCGGGCTCACGACCGAAGCGATCCTGGTCGAAGACGACAAACTCAGCGATGCCATCGAGAAGTTCTTCGACAGCCATGGCTCTGGCCTGGAAGACATCGCCGATGTAGACCTCGATGGCCTCGACATCGAGACCACCGACGACAAACGCCAGGACGCTATCGGCGGTCAGGAGGCCGATGACGCACCGGTGGTGCGTTTCGTCCATAAAATGCTGCTCGATGCGATCAGGAGCGGTTCTTCAGACCTGCACTTCGAGCCCTACGAAAAGAACTACCGCGTGCGGATGCGCACCGATGGCGTGTTGCATGAAGTCGCCCGGCCGCCGTTCCAATTGGCCAACCGCATCGCCGCACGATTGAAGGTCATGGCCAGCCTCGACATCTCCGAACGCCGCAGACCCCAGGACGGCCGGATCAAGATGCGTCTGTCCAAAAGCAAATCCATCGACTTCCGGGTCAATACCCTGCCGACACTGTGGGGCGAGAAAGTGGTCATCCGGATTCTCGACCCCACCAGCGCGCAGATGGGCATCGACGCCCTCGGTTACGAGCCGGACCAGAAAGACCTGTACATGGCTGCGCTGAAACAGCCGCAGGGAATGATTCTGGTGACCGGCCCCACGGGTTCGGGCAAAACGGTTTCGCTCTACACAGGGCTGAACATTCTCAATACCGTGGATATCAATATTTCAACCGCCGAAGACCCGGTCGAAATCAACATGGAAGGCATCAACCAGGTCAACGTCAACCCGAAACAGGGCATGGATTTCGCCCAGGCGCTGCGTTCATTCCTGCGGCAGGACCCGGACGTGATCATGGTCGGCGAAATTCGCGACCTCGAAACCGCCGAAATCGCCATCAAGGCTGCGCAGACCGGGCACCTGGTGCTGTCGACCCTGCACACCAACAGCGCCGCGCAAACCTTGACCCGTCTGCACAACATGGGCATCCAGGGTTTCAATATCGCCACCTCCGTCAGCCTGATCATTGCCCAGCGCCTGGCGCGCAAGTTGTGCAGCCATTGCCGCGTTCCGCTGGAAATTCCCCGCGAAGCGTTAATCAAGGAAGGCTTTCCTGAGGAACGCATCGGCACCTTCACGATCTATGGACCGGTCGGTTGCGATCACTGCAATGGCGGTTACAAAGGGCGAGTGGGGATTTATGAAGTGGTGAAGAACACGCCGGACCTGCAACGGCTGATCATGGCCGAAGGCAACGCACTGCAAATCGATGACCAGATGCGCAAGGATGGTTTCAACGACCTGCGCACCTCAGGGCTGCTCAAGGCCATGCAGGGCATCACCAGCCTGGAAGAAATCAATCGGGTCACCAAGGACTGAACATGGCGGTCAAGGCAGCGAAAATCAGCGTGTATGCCTGGGAAGGCACAGACCGCAAAGGCACTAAAATCAGCGGTGAGCTGAGTGGGCAGAACCCGGCGCTGGTCAAGGCCCAACTGCGCAAGCAAGGCATCAACCCCGGCAAGGTACGCAAGAAAACCACGTCGATTTTCGACATGGGCAAACGCATCAAGGCCCACGACATTGCCCTCTTCACCCGGCAAATGGCGACCATGATGAAAGCCGGTGTACCGCTTCTGCAATCGTTCGACATCATCGGCGAAGGCTTCGACAACCCGATGATGCGCAAGCTGGTGGACGAGGTGAAACAGGAAGTCGCGGCGGGTAACAGCTTCGCCGCCGCCTTGCGCAAAAAACCGCAATACTTCGATGAGCTGTACTGCAACCTGGTGGACGCCGGTGAGCAGGCCGGCGCGCTGGATACGCTGCTGGAACGGGTAGCGACCTACAAGGAAAAGAGCGAAAGTCTCAAGGCCAAGATCAAGAAAGCCATGACCTACCCGCTGGTGGTGGTGTTCGTCGCGATCATCGTGACCGGCATTTTGCTGGTCAAGGTGGTGCCACAGTTCCAGTCGGTGTTCGAAGGCTTCGGTGCCGAACTGCCAGCGTTCACCGTCATGGTCATCGGCCTTTCACGGTTCATGCAGGACTGGTGGTGGGTCATGCTCGGCGCGCTGATTGCGGCGATCTTTGGAGTGCGCCACGCCTTCAGGACGTCACAGGGCTTTCGCGATCGCACGGACGCCTGGCTGCTGAAGCTGCCGCTGGTGGGCACGTTGATGTACAAGTCCGCCGTGGCCCGTTTTGCCCGCACGCTGTCGACCACTTTCGCCGCCGGCGTACCGTTGGTGGAAGCCCTGGAGTCGGTGGCCGGGGCCACCGGCAACATCGTGTTCAAGCGTGCGGTACTGCGTATCAAGCAAGACGTGTCGACGGGCATGCAGTTGAATTTCTCCATGCGTACATCCGGCATTTTTCCAAACATGGCGGTGCAGATGACCGCCATCGGCGAGGAGTCCGGTGCACTGGATGACATGCTCGACAAAGTCGCCGGGTTCTACGAAGACGAGGTCGACAACATGGTCGATAACCTCACCAGCCTGATGGAACCGTTCATCATGGTGGTGCTGGGTGTTATCGTCGGGGGATTGGTGGTTGCCATGTACCTGCCCATCTTCCAACTCGGTTCAGCGATCTGACATGCCCTTGAGCGAAATATTGATTCAACACCCGCTGGCGTTCGTAGTGATCGCCGGGGTGATCGGCCTGCTGGTCGGCAGCTTTCTCAACGTACTGGTCTGGCGCTTGCCGAAAATGCTCGAGCGCGAATGGCGCGTGCAGGCCCATGAAATCCTCGGCCTGCCCGGCGAATCGCCGCTGCCGACGTTCAACCTGATGCTGCCGCACTCCCATTGCCCACAGTGCGGCCACCGGATTCGCCCGTGGGAAAACATTCCACTGCTCAGTTTCCTGTTCCTGCGCGGGCGCTGCTCTGGCTGTGCAGCACCGATCAGCAAGCGTTATCCGCTGATCGAACTGGCCTGTGGCCTCGGGTCGGCATTCATTGCCTGGCATTTCGGTTTCGGCTGGCAAGCGTGCATGGCATTAGCCCTCAGCTGGGGCCTGTTGGCCATGAGCCTGATCGACGCCGAGCATCAACTGTTGCCGGATGTGCTGGTACTGCCCTTGCTGTGGCTGGGGTTGATCGTCAACAGTTTCGCTCTGTTCGTGCCGTTGCCTGATGCGTTGTGGGGCGCGATTGCCGGTTACATGGCGCTCTGGTCGGTGTTCTGGCTGTTCAAGCTGCTCACTGGCAAGGACGGCATGGGTCATGGAGATTTCAAGCTGCTGGCGATGTTTGGCGCCTGGGGCGGCTGGCAGATTCTGCCGCTGACGATCCTGTTGTCGTCCCTGGTGGGCGCTGTTGTTGGCGTGATTTACCTGCGTGTGCGCAACGCCAGAACGTCGACGCCGATCCCCTTTGGCCCCTATCTGGCAATTGCCGGCTGGATTGCCTTGCTCTGGGGTGGTCAAATAACCGACTTCTATTGGCAGTTTGTCGGTTTGAAATGAATACCCCTGTGGAAAAACCCTGGATTCTCGGCCTGACCGGCGGCATTGGCAGCGGCAAAAGCGCGGCTGCCCAGCATTTCATCGACCTGGGTGTGCACGCGGTCGATGCCGATCACGCCGCACGCTGGGTGGTGGAACCGGGCCGGCCAGCGCTGGCGAAAATCGCCGAACACTTCGGCCCCGGCGTATTGCAGGCCGATGGCCAACTGGATCGCGCCGCGTTGCGCAATCTGATCTTCGAAGTCCCGGATGAACGTCGCTGGCTGGAAGCCTTGCTGCATCCGCTGATCGGTGAAGAAATCGCCCATCACCTGGCACTGGCAAAATCACCTTACGCGATCCTGGTATCACCACTGCTGATCGAGTCCGGCCAATACGCGATGACCCAAAGGGTGCTGGTCATCGATGCCCCTGAACAGCTACAGATCGAACGCACCTTGCAGCGCGACAAGACCAGCGAACAGCAGGTCCAGGCGATTCTCAAGGCGCAGTCCAGCCGTCAGGATCGCATCAGCCATGCCGACGATGTGGTGGTCAATGACCGCGACCTCGCCTGGCTGCACAGCGAGGTCGAACGCCTGCATCACTTTTACCTAACTTTGCGTGGAGGCCAGTCATGAGCCAAACCCCAACCGTCGAATGCCCGACCTGCGGCGCCCCTGTGGAATGGAGTGCAGAGAGTAAATTCCGGCCGTTCTGCTCGGACCGTTGCAAACTCATCGACCTCGGCGCCTGGGCGTCGGAAGAGCATAAAATTCCGGTCGCCCCCGATGCCGAGGACGAACTGTTCAGCGGCGATTTCGATCCGCGCCACTGAGCCGTCGCAACGACGATCCCGGGCTCATCAAGATTTGGGATCGTCGTCCTTCCACGGCGCCGACAGATAGCGCGTGCGGTTGAAGGTCTCCAGCCACTCGGGACAGAACACCACCAACGCGCTGACCACCATGCCGTTGATGAACGCCTCCGGAAAAATGATCAGCCACAGGTAACCGACGAAATCTTCCAGCCAGTACGGCATGGCGAAACGTTCGTCGAACCACAGCAACCAAAGCGCCAGCAGCAGGCACAGTAACGCCGACAGAGCCGCCGCAAAAAATCCGGAAACGAAGATGTACACGAAGGGGTTACGCGGCTGCGCGCGCTCCACAAGGATTGCACAGCATTCGGTCACCAGCACCGGCAAGGCGATCAACAAGGCGCCGTTGACCCCGACAGCGGCCAGGTCCTGACGCCCCAGCAGCACCAGCCCCATCTGCGCCACCAACCCGCCGACGAGTGCCAGCGGCCAGTCCAGCAGCAGGGTCACCGCCGTCATGCCGATGAAGTGGTAAGACACGCCGGTATCGAAATCGCGCCGTACCAACCACAACAGAAACAACGCGAACACCGTCCCGAACAGCAAATGCTGGCGACGACTGTCGGTGAACAGTTCGACCCAAGGCGCACGCGCAGCAGCCCAAATCAAAACCGGTACGTAGATCAACCAACCCACGGTGAGGGTTGCGCAAGACAGTAACTCGGCACCGATCATGACGAAGCGCACTCCCTTTTCTTGCCGTAGGCGGACAGGCCTCCAGTCTACACCGCCCCTTTCGATCTCATGCCCAATGCTGGAGATCGTCGATGACCGCCTCCCACCCGGCGAACAATTTCGCCAACGCTGCACAGAGCAGGCCGTGATTGTTACGTTTTACGCAAGACTGCATCCGGCATTCGCCCCTTTATCGGACGCTGGCGAAGACTAAAATTTACCCATGAAACCGAACCGGAGCACGCCAGCATGAAAACATTGATCAGCCTGTTGCTGACCGTCATCGCCACCTCGGCCATGGCTGCCGACAACCAACCTGCCGCGGTGATGTACAACCCGGCGCAGCCACTGGACATCGCCAAGGTGGTTTCGGTGTCCGACACAGCGACCGCCTGCGGGGTTGTACCGGCGACCATGGTGTACATCGACCATCAGGGCCAGACCCATCGCGTGACCTACGACGTCATGGGTGATTGCACCAGCAATCTGTGATCAGCGCTTCATAACAAGGTCCAGGTGTAACTGAAGATCAAGCGGTTCTCATCGATATCGCTGCGGTAGTTGGATCGCGCCATGGCATTGCGCACGCGTATGCCCAAACCCTTGAGACTGCCGCTCTGCAGCACATAGCCGATGTCCAGGTCTCGCTCGCGATCCTTGCCTTCGAAGCCTTGCCCGGTATCGACATTGTTACCACTGATGTAGCGCACGGTACTGGTCAGCCCCGGAACTCCGAGCGCCGCGAAATCATAGTCATAGCGCGCCTGCCAGGAACGTTCATCGGTGTAGGCGAACTCGTAGGTCGGCACTTCGTTGCCCAGCGGCGAGATGTTGGCAAACACCCGTGGGAACGCGCTGTCGCCGAACATGCCCTGATAGCCGACGTAAAACGTATGGCCACCACGCTTGGCCGACAGCAACGAGAAGAGCGCCTGGTTGTCGATGTTGCCCAGCGATTTTTTGCCGTCCTCGCGCGAATCGAAGTAACCGAGATTGGCGCCGAGAATCCAGTCGCCCAAAGGCTCACTGTGCTTCAGACCGAGGAAGCGCTGGTTGTAGATGTCTTCCAGCTGACCGTACCAGGCGCTGACCGAGGTGCGCTTTTCGTTGAAGGCGTAATCAGCACCGGCAAAATTGAACCCGTCACTGCTGGCCTGACGCTGCGGAACGTGGCCAAGCATAGCTTGCATCTTCTCATCGCCAGCCTCGTTGCGCAGGCTGGTTGAACGCAAATGACCACCTTGCAGGGTCAGGCCATTGATCTCGTTGGAAGTAATGCTTGCGCCCTGGTAACTCGGAGGCAGCAGGCGAATATCGCTGAACACCAATACCGGCAGATTGGGTTGCAGCTCACCGACTTTCAGCTCGGTTCTGGAGTAGCGCATTTTCAATGCGCCTTCCAGACGGCTGTAGTTGTCCGCCGCACGGCCGTCGTCCTGCACCGGCAACAAACCGGTATTGGTCCGGTCAGGGGCACTGTCGAGCTTGAGGCCGAGCAGGCCAATGACGTCCAAACCGAAGCCGACGGTACCCTGGGTGTAACCGGATTTCACATTGAGAATGAAGCCTTGCGCCCACTCCTCAGCCTTCGATTGCCGGTTGGCGCCGACGATGTCGGAATAGTCACGGCTGAAGTAATAGTTGCGCGCCTGCAACGTCGCTGTGGTGTCTTCGATAAAGCCTTTTTCTGCGGCCATTGCGCCCGTGGAAAAACCCGAGACGACAGCCAGGGACAACGCTGAACCGGTTGTTGGGAGACTCTGTTTCATTGCCTTTCTCTTATTGTTTTTGATCGACAGGTTGAAGAGCTTCAGTTGCAGCGGATTCGCGACGGACGTTCAACAGCGCATGGGTGACCATGCCGAAAATCAATCCCCAAAACGCCGCGGACAAGCCATACAAAGACATGCCCGAGGCCGTGATCAGAAAGGTCACCAGCGCAGCTTCACGATCGCTCGGCACAGCCATCGCACCCGCCAATGCCGAGGCAATGGCGGCGAACAACGCCAACCCGGCCAGCGCCGCGATCAACTCTTTGGGGAACGCCGAAAACAGCGAAACCAGCGTGGCACCGAAGATCCCGAGCAGCAGGTAGCAGAGGCCGCCAACAACCCCGGCGACGTAGCGTTTGCGTGGGTCTTCGTGGGCTTCGCGACCGGTGCAGATCGCGGCGGTGATCGCCGCCAGATTCAGCCCATGGCAACCGAACGGCGCCAGCAGCGCCGTGCCCAGCGCACTGCTGGCGATGATCGGGCTGGCTGGCGTCGGATAACCGCTGGCGCGCAGCACCGCCATACCCGGCACGAACTGACCGGTCAGCGCCACCATCACCAGCGGCAAGGCGATGTTCAGGATTGCACCCAGGCTGAACTCGGGCGTGATCCACACCGGCGTGGCCAGGCCGATCACCAACGCTTCACGATGCAAATCGCCAGTGAATGCGGCAATCGAACAGCCCACCAGCAACACCATCATCACCGCATAACGCGGCATCACCCGCTTGCACACCAGGTAGCTGGCAAACATGGTCAGCACCAGCAACGGCTTGTGCTGCATCGACACAAACAACCCGGTACCGAAACTGAACAGGATCCCCGCCAGCATCGCCGCGGCAATGGCGGCGGGAAGCTTGCTGATGATCCGGTCAAAAGCTCCGGAAATGCCGACCAGGAAAATGATCAGGCTGCTCACCAGATAAGCGCCGACCGCCTGCGCCATGGAAATTTCCGGCAACAGCGCCACCAGCAACGCCGAGCCCGGCGCCGACCAGGCGATGATCACCGGGACGCGGTAGCGCAGGCTCAAACCGATTCCGAGCACAGCGCTGCCGATGGAGATCGCCCAGATCCAGGACGACAACACTTGCCGAGAAAGATCTGCCGCTTCAGCCGCCTGAAAGATGATCACCAGCGGCCCGGCGTAGGAAATCACCGTGGCGATGAATCCAGCCACGGCCGCTGATAGCGAGAAGTCTTGGAAAAACCGTTTCATGACTCAGGCACCGGTCGCTGGCAGCGCCGGGCTGACGCTCAAGGCGCTGCGTCGGCTGCTGATGGCGAACACGGTCATGGCCAGGGCCGCCACCGCACCGGGCACGGCAAACGCCATGAAGTTCAGTTGCAGGGGCAGGCTGATTCCGAGCAAGGCACCGCCCAGCAGCGGACCGACAATGGCGCCGTTGCGTCCGATGCCCGAAGCCCAGCCCAGGCCGGTGGATCGAATGGTCATGGAGTAAAACTGCGCGGCGCAGGCGTACAACAGAATCTGCGAACCGATGGTAGTGGCGCCGGCAATGGCGATCAGCAGGTACAACACCGGCATCGGGCTGTTAAAGCCCAACAGGGTGATCGACACCGCCGCCATGGCAAAAAACCCCGCCAGCACTTTCGGCAGATTGAGTTTGTCGCCCAATACCCCGCCGCCCACAGCGCCGAAAATCGCCCCGAAATTCAATACCAGCAGGAACGACAAACTCGAACCCAGACTGTAACCGGCATTCGCCATCAGCTTCGGCAACCAGGAACTCAACGCGTAGACCATCAACAGGCAGCAGAAGAACGCCAGCCACAGCATCAGCGTACGCAACGCACGGCCCTCGCGGAACAGCTGCAACACCGGAGTGCCCGTGCCCTTCACTTCAGCCATGTGCAATTGATCAGACGTTTGCGCGACGTAAGCGGGATCAATGCGTTGCAGAACGTTGCGCGCCTCTTCATTTCGCCCCTGACGCAACATGAAGCCCACCGACTCCGGCAGGAAATACATGATCAGCGGCAACAACAGCAACGGCAGGATCGCTACGTAAAACACCGACTGCCAGCCGAAACTCGGGATCAGCACAATGCCCAGCCCAGCGGACAACATGCCGCCCACCGAGTAACCACTGAACATGATCGCTACCAGTGTGCTGCGGATTTTTTTCGGTGCGTACTCGTTCATCAGGGCCACGACATTGGGCATCACGCCACCAATGCCGAGGCCGGCAATGAAGCGGCAAATGCCGAACTCGGTGGGGTTTCGTGCAAAACCGTTGAGCACGGTGAAGCCACTGAAGAGTATTACGCAGAGAGTGATGGCTTTCTTGCGGCCGATCCGGTCAGACAACGGGCCGAAGAACAGCGCGCCGAACATCATGCCGAACAGGGCATAGCTGCCCAGAGCACCGGCCTGCAGGGGACTGAGCCCCCACTCTTTCATCAGCATTGGCAAGACCACGCCGTAGATCACCAAATCGTAGCCGTCGAAGATGATGATCAGCGCACACCAGAACAGCACCATCCAGTGAAAGCGGTTGAAACGAGCGTTGTCGATAACCTCATGTACGTCGATCTTGCGCATGGCATATATCTCTTGTTGTTGTTTTTTTAGAGCGTCGGTAACACGGCTTACGTCCGTACAGCCGAGGGTAGAGCCAGCGGATACGCGGCAATATCCAGTGCGCGCAGATCACTATCCGTTTTGTGCAGCGCCCTGAAACGGGCATGGGAACGTGAGGAATCGGCCCTCTGCGACAAATTGTCTTCTTTGCGAACACATTTGGACGCTAAGCTTGGGCCTATGGATGACTCAGATTACTTACGCCTGCTGACCATCGCGGCCGAGCAAGCCAACGCGTTCCTGTCCAATGCCCGCAAATGGGAGCGTGAGCGTTGGGTCTGCCAACGCCTGCTGCAAGGGCTGAACATTCCCTATCGCGCCGACGAATTCGCCCCGGCCGGGGAACCGCCGGATGTGTTGTTTCGCGATGCCAGTTTCGAAGTGTTCTTCGTGCTCGATGAGGGCCGGCGCCTCAATGATGAGTGGCGCGATGAACTGCAACGTCGACGCAGTGCGTTTTCCCTGAGCCAACTGGTGCGTCGCGAGGCCAAGCCACGACGCATCCCGGCTAACGAGTTCCTGCTGCGGCTGGCGCCGACCTTGCGCAAAAAGGCGCATAACTACAAAGAACGCGGCATGGACCTGGGCGAACTGGACATCATTGCCTTCGCCAGCCTCAAGCGCGAGGTGCTGGACCTCAACAGCCATTTCCCGCCGCCCACCGAGTACCTGCGCCAGGGTTGGCGCTCGCTGTCGCTGGTGGGGCCTACATTCGCCCGTGTGCTGTTCGCCCATCCCGATGCACCGGACTTTCTGCGCAGCAACCTGGGACGCAGCATCGTGTTCGATGTAGGGATCAGCCTGTGAGTCCATTGCAGGAACTGATTGCCCAAGTCCCGCAAACCGGCCGCGTTCGCTGGATCGGCGTGCGCCCGGCACCGCACGTGCCAATGATCGAGCTGGATGCCGTGGAAGCCCGGCTCGAGGCCGGGTTGACCGGTGATCGCGCACGTCCCGGTGTGCGCAATGCGCGGCAGGTGACGCTGATTCAGTGGGAGCATCTGGCTGTGATCAGCTCATTGATGGGCCGCCCGGATGATCGACCGGTCAAGCCTGAGGATCTGCGGCGCAATCTCGTTATCAGCGGAATCAACCTGTTCAGTCTCAAGGGCCGGCGTTTTCGCATCGGCCAGGCGATTTTCGAAACCACCGGCTGGTGCCAACCGTGCGCTCGCCTGCAAAACAACCTCGGCCCAGGGACATTTCAGGCCGTACGCGGACATGGCGGGATCACTGCCCGAGTGTTACAAAGTGGCATCATCCGTCTGGACGATACGCTGAGCGTCGAGCCTGTTCCGGACACCGGCTATGCTCCGTTCAACGTTCGTTAAATCAGCCTGTAGCTTCTACACACTCAGCAACGTCTACCTGACGAGGCCTTTATGACCAGCCGCCTGAACCCCGACGACCAAAAGCATGTCGAAGAGTACCTGCAACTGTCCCAGCACCAAGTCGAGCGCCGACCTTTCCGGCCGTGGATGCTCCTTGTGCTGGTGCTGGCAGTGACCATTGGTTTGGGCCTGTTGAGCCGACTTATCAGTTACCTGACGCTATGAGCTGCCTCGCGCTCGCACGGGTAATTGCACCGATTTCCTTTAGCCTTGCGAGTTATCCCCATGTCCCATCGTATTGTCATTGTCGGCGGCGGCGCCGGCGGTCTGGAGTTGGCTACCCGTCTGGGTAAGACTCTGGGCAAGCGCGG
>NZ_RCNW01000328.1:0-2875 GCF_004307605.1 Pseudomonas sp. Sample_24 | reverse complement strand
AACATCGGATAAGGGCATCGTCATGGCCAAACCTGGATTTCGCCTCGCGCTGTTTGCCACTTTGCTGGCACTGATTGTGGTGTTGCTCGGCGCCTACACCCGCCTGACCCACGCCGGCCTCGGCTGCCCGGACTGGCCAGGCTGCTACGGTTTTATCAGCGTGCCGAAGAGCGAAGCCCAACTGGCCCATGCCGAATTGCATTTCCCGGACACGCCGGTCGAAGCCCACAAGGGCTGGAACGAGATGATCCATCGCTATTTTGCCGGCACCCTGGGCCTGTTGCTCGTGGTCCTGGCCGCTCGCTCATGGATGCATCGCCGGCATCCAGGCCAGCCGGTGAAGCTGCCGCTGTTCCTGCTGGCGGTGGTGTCCGCGCAAGCGGCGTTCGGCATGTGGACGGTGACGCTCAAGCTCTGGCCGCAAGTGGTGACCGGGCACCTGCTCGGCGGTTTCGCCACGTTGAGCCTATTGTTCCTGCTGACCTTGCGCCTCTCCGGTGTACTGCCGGCATTGACCGTGCCACGTCGTTTGCAGCACTGGGCGACGGCAGGGCTGCTGCTGGTGATCGGGCAAATCGCCCTCGGTGGCTGGGTCAGCTCCAATTATGCCGCGGTGGCCTGCATCGACTTTCCGACCTGCCACGGTCAATGGCTGCCCCCTGCCGATTTCGCCAATGGCTTTCACCTGACCCAGCACATCGGCCCGAATTACCTCGGCGGACAACTGGACAGTGATGCGCGCACAGCGATTCACCTGACGCACCGCATCGGCGCGCTACTGGTGACCCTGGTACTGCTCGGCCTGGCCTGGCAACTGAAGGTAGTCGGCATGACGCGACTGGCGGGGCTGGTATTGCTCGCCCTCACGGCGCAAATCACGCTGGGTATCAGCAACGTGGTGTTCCATCTGCCACTGCCGGTGGCCGTGGCGCACAACGCCGGGGGTGCGGCGCTGTTGCTGACGATGGTGCTGGTCAATTATCACGCGCGAACCAGCCTGGTTCGGGTCAAACAAACGACTCGCTGGCGCTTCAGCCCGCGTAAACATTCAGCCGGGCCCATAACAATAAAAGGAGAAATGCCATGGCGATTCTGATCGGCGAGCGTCACAGCCAGGCAATCTGGCGTGACTACCTGGAACTGACCAAGCCGAAAGTAGTGGTGCTGATGCTCATCACTTCGCTGGTGGGGATGTTCCTGGCCACTCGCGCCGGGGTGCCATGGACCGTGCTGGTGTTCGGCAACCTGGGGATCGCCCTGTGTGCGGGCGGTGCAGCAGCGGTCAACCATGTGGTGGACCGGCGGATCGATGCCGTCATGGCGCGCACCCATAAACGCCCCTTGGCCGAGGGGCGAGTCTCACCAACGGCGGCGCTGACGTTTGCGCTGGTGCTGGCGGTGCTTGGCCAGGCCCTGTTGCTGGCCTTCACCAATCCACTGACAGCCTGGCTGACCCTCGCCTCGTTGCTTGGCTATGCGGTGGTGTACACCGGTTTTCTCAAACGTGCGACGCCACAGAACATCGTGATCGGCGGCCTGGCTGGTGCCGCACCGCCCTTGCTCGGCTGGACCGCTGCCACCGGCCATGTCAGTGCCGAACCGTTGCTGTTGGTGCTGATCATTTTCGCCTGGACCCCACCGCATTTCTGGGCGCTGGCCATCCACCGCAAAGAGGAATACGCCAAGGCTGACATTCCGATGCTGCCGGTAACCCACGGCGAGCATTACACCAAGGTGCATATTCTGCTTTACACCGCCGCGCTGCTGGCCGTGAGCCTGATGCCGTACGTGATCCACATGAGCGGCCTGCTCTACCTGACCTGCGCGATCGTCCTCGGCGCGAGGTTCCTGCAATGGGCCGTGGTGCTGTACCGTGGCACTAGGCCGCACGCGGCGATCAACACGTTCAAGTACTCTATTTATTACTTGTTCCTGCTGTTCATCGCGCTGCTCGTAGACCACTACTTATTGTTGAACCTATGACTCGAACCCAGAAAACCGTCTTCATCCTTGTCGCCCTGATCGCGCTGGTCCTGGGCCTGACCATCAACAAAGTGCTGTCCGGCAAAGGTCAGGGCGACCCGACGGCACTGATCGACGCCGGGATCATCCTGCTGCCGCAAAGCCGCAATCTGCCGAGCGTGACGATGACCGATCAGGACGGCAAACCGGTTGAAATCAATGAACTCAAAGGCAAGTGGTCGCTGCTGTTCTTCGGCTACACGTTCTGCCCGGACATCTGCCCGACCACCCTCGCCCAGTTGCGCCAGATCAAAAGTGAACTGCCACCGGAGGCGGTGGACAAGTTGCAGATCGTGCTGGTCAGCGTCGATCCCAATCGCGATACGCCGAAGCAGCTGAAACAGTATCTGGGTTACTTCGATCCACAATTCGTCGGCCTGACGCCGAACTCCGTGGAGGAACTGCAAAAAGTTGCCAATGCAGTGAGCATTCCGTTCATCCCGGCGGATACCAGCAAGCCGAACTACACCGTCGACCACAGCGGCAACCTCGCGGTCATCGGACCGGACGGCACGCAGCGCGGGTTCATTCGTGCGCCGTTGAACAACGTTAAGCTGGTGGCGCAGTTGCCGGTGATGCTCAAGCGTCAGTGACAACGCCACTCAACCCTGTAGGAGCGAGCCTGTTCGCGATAGCGGACTGACATTCAACATTGATGTTGGATCTGATGGCCCTATCGCGAGCAGGCTCGCTCCCACAAGGTCAGTATTTCAGGCAACAAAAAATGGGCACCCAACTTGGTTGGTGTGCCCATTTTTTATTCCGCCCCCCGTTTTGCGGGGTGGAAATCAAGGATTGACGCTGTCTTTCAGTATCTATAAGAAAAATGTTTCACTTATTTTGCATGCAGCTC
>NZ_RCNW01000312.1:0-22295 GCF_004307605.1 Pseudomonas sp. Sample_24 | reverse complement strand
ACACCTTCCTGGTTCAGCGTGTTGATCTCGTTGATGTCGACGTTGATCGATTCAACCACGGCGGTCTGCTCTTCGGTCGCCGTGGCGACGGACTGGTTCATGCCGTCGATTTCGCCGATGCGCTGGGTCACGCTACCCAGCCGCTCACCGGCCTGGTTGGCGATGCCGACGCTGCTTTCGCTCTGGCGCTGACTGTCGGTCATGATGCCCACGGCCGCGCGGGCGCCGACTTGCAGTTCTTCGATCATGGTCTGCACCTGCTGCGCGGAATCCTGGGTGCGATGGGCCAGGTTGCGCACTTCGTCGGCGACCACTGCGAAACCGCGCCCGGCCTCACCGGCCCGCGCTGCTTCGATGGCCGCGTTAAGCGCCAGCAGGTTGGTCTGCTGGGAGATGCTGGTGATCACTTCCAGAATCTGTCCGATGTTGACCGTATTGCTGTTGAGCGTCTCGATATTGCCGCACGAATCGCTGATCTTCGCCGAGAGCTGCTGCATCGCCGCAATGGTTTTATCCACCACCTGCTGGCCGTCTTCGGCCAGGCTGCGGGCATCGCTCGAATGCTGCGAGGCGAGGGCAGCGTTCTGGGCGATTTCCTGGGCAGCGGCACCAAGCTGATTGATCGCCGCGGCCACGCTGCTGGTGCGCGAGGCTTGCTGGTCGGAGTTGTACATCGAAGAGTTGGAGGCTGCGACGACGCGCAGGGCAACTTCGTTGACCTGACCGGTGGCCGAGGACACTTCGATGATAGAGGTATGAATGCGCTCGACGAAACGGTTGAACGACAGCCCCAGCGCACCGAATTCGTCGTGGCCATGAATGGTCAGGCGTTTGGTCAAGTCACCTTCGCCTTCGGCGATGTCGTGCATGGCGCGGCCCATGGTCAGCAGCGGTTGCATCAGCAGGCTGATCAGCATGCCCAGCAATGCAATGATGATCACCACCGCAATCACCATGGCAATGATGGCCGAGGTGCGGAATTCGCTAAGCATCGAGAACGCGGTGTCCTGGTCGAGCACCAGTGCCACGTACCAATCGGCCGACGGCACCCCGTTGACGTGAGTAAACGAGATGAACTGGCGCTTGCCATCGATCTCGACCTCTTTCATGCCGGGGCTGACCTTTGGCGCACCGTTGGGGTAAGCCTCGGTCAGGTTCTTGAGTACCAGCTTGCTGTCCGGGTGGATCAGGATCTTGCCGTCAGCGCCGACGATGAAGGCATGTCCGTGACCGCCGAAGTTCAGCGAGTTGATGATCGCACTGACGCTGGACAGGTCGATATCGGCGCCGGCCACGCCGATCATCTGGCCTTGGCGCTGTACCGGCGTTGCAACGGTAATCACCAGTTTGCCGGACGAAGCGGCGATGTACGGTTCGGTGACGATGGTCTGTTGCGCACTGTTGGCAGCCTTGTACCAGCCACGGGCCCGTGGGTCGTAATCAGCTGCGCGGTTGCCTGCCGGAACCGAGAACATCACACCGTCGGCACCACCGAAGTAACTCAGCTGGAAATTACCAGTGTAGGCGGGCAGGTCGATGATGCGTTTCAGGCTGGCCGGGGCATTGCCATCGGCAGTGACTTGCTGGGCCATCGATTGCAGCAACTGCATGCGGCTTTCCAGCCAGGTCTGGATGTTGCTGGTGGTCAGGCTGCCGAGTTCCTGCATCGATGCTTCGGTGCTGCTGCGCAAGGTCTGCCGTTGGCGATAGTCGTTGAACAGGATGAAACAAGCGAATGCGACGGCCACCACGAGGGCGGCAGCCAACAAGATCTTGTGGCTGAACTTCATGTTTCGGGTCATTGGATGAGCTACCGCAGGGAATCTGGTCAACAAAGGAGGGGCAATGGCCACAGGCGTGGCTTTGCGTTGCATTTGTGTCGACTGGGCGGCGCCAAAGATTAGGCGAATGTGCGCAAAACCGACGAAATACTCGATCGCCATGCAAAGTGGCTGATTTGCCGGGTAGAGGCAGACGAGCGGCCCAACAAATAGCCGGTCGCTCAGGGAACCAGATTAGGGTTTTCTCTTCTAAGGTTCAGTTTGGCATTCATGCCATTCCCCACCGCCTCTGGAGTTCACATGTCGCTGCGATCCATCGCCCTGCTTTCGTTCTGCGTGTTGTTGGCTGCGTGCAGCAAAGTCAATCAGGAAAACTACTCGAAGCTCTCGGCCGGCATGGCCAAGGCCGAAGTTGAAACCCTGTTGGGCAAACCCGCCGATTGCTCCGGCGCACTCGGCATGTCCAGTTGCACATGGGGCGACAAGAACAGCTTTATCAGCGTGCAATTCGCCGGTGACAAAGTGTTGATGTTTTCCGGCCAAGGCCTGAAGTAAACCGGGGCGAAGTGCCCACGGGAGAAAAACAATGAAGCGGTTATTGATGATGCTTTTTGCCGGCCTGGTATTGGCCGGTTGTGCCACTTCTGGCCAGGATCCGTTGGCGCCCAAGACAGCCAACAGCGTCAACCTCAAGCGTTACCAGGGCACCTGGTACGAGTTGGCCCGTCTGCCGATGTATTTCCAGCGCGATTGCGCGCAATCCGAAGCCCATTACACGCTGTTGCCCGATGGCAACGTCGCGGTGCTGAACCGCTGCCTGACGGCGCAGTGGCAATGGGAAGAGGTCAAGGGCACGGCTTATCCACAGGTGCCGGGTAAAACCGACAAGTTGTGGGTCGAGTTCGATACCTGGTTTTCGAGGCTGATTCCGGGTGTGGCGAAGGGCGAATACTGGGTGCTGTATGTCAGCGATGACTACAAGACAGCCATTGTCGGCGACCCAAGCCGTCGCTATTTGTGGCTCCTGTCACGCACACCGACCGTGAACGGTGTGGTGCGTGAAGAACTGCTGAGCAAGGCACGCCAGCAGGGCTACGACACCACGCGACTGATCTGGCGAGCGTCGGATACGCAGATGGCCAAGACCTCGAACTGATCACTGCGCTACTGATCATTCCCACGCAGAGCGTGGGAACGATCAGCGGGGGGTTAACCCAACAAATCGCGCAGGACTTGGGTGAATGCCCGGTTGCTTTCCTCTTCGCCCGCATGCCGCCCGTCACGCACAACCCACTGGCCATTGACCAGCACATCCCGCACCTGCCGATCGCCACCGGCAAACAACCAGCGATTCAAGATCCCGTCGCCACTGGCCGTTGCCAGATACGGGTCGTTGCCGTCCAGCACCAGCCAATCCGCACGCTTGCCCACCTCCAGCGCACCAATCGGTTGACCCAGCGCCTGCGCGCCGCCATCGAGCGCCGCATCGAACAGCGTGCGCCCCACCATCGGTTGCTTGGCGCCATACAAGCGGTTGCGCCGCTGGTCGCGCAGACGTTGGCCATATTCCAGCCAACGCAATTCTTCCACCACGCTCAGCGATACATGACTGTCGGAACCGATACCCATGCGGCCGCCCTGGGCGAGGAAGTCCACTGCCGGGAAGATCCCGTCGCCCAGGTTGGCCTCGGTGGTCAGGCACAGACCGGCAATGGCCCGGCTCTTGGCCATCGACGAGACTTCTTCGGGATTGACGTGGGTGGCGTGAACCAGGCACCAGCGCTGATCGACGTCGACATGCTCATAAAGCCATTGCACCGGACGTCGACCGCTCCAGCTCAGGCAATCGTCGACTTCCTTCTGTTGTTCGGCGATGTGGATGTGCACCGGGCTGTGCTGGTCGCTGGCCGCCAGCACTTCGCTGATCTGCTGTGGCGTGACCGCACGTAGCGAGTGGAAGCACAAACCGAGTGTCTGCGCCTTTTGCTGCGCCAGTATGGGCTGCAATCGCGACTGCAGCTTGAGGTAGTTTTCAGTGCTGTTGATGAAACGGCGCTGACCTTCATTGGGTGTCTGACCGCCGAAACCAGCATGGCTGTAGAGCACCGGCAGCAGGGTCAAACCAATTCCCGCCGAACTGGCCGCCTGGCTGATGCGCTGGGCCAGCTCGGCAGGGTCGGCATAAGGCTGGCCACTGGTGTCGTGGTGTACGTAATGAAATTCCGCCACCGATGTGTAGCCGGCCTTGAGCATCTCGATGTACAGCTGACGGGCGATGACCCCGAGTTGCTCCGGGCTGATTTTTCCGACGAGGCGGTACATCAAGTCGCGCCAGGTCCAGAAACTGTCGTTCGGATTACCCGCCACTTCCGCCAGCCCGGCCATGGCCCGCTGGAAGGCGTGAGAGTGCAGATTCGGCATGCCGGGCAGCAGCGGACCGCTCAACCGTTCGGCGCCATCTGCATGGGAATTGGCCTGGATATGGGTCAATACGCCGTCGGCGCTGACCTCAAGACGTACATTGTTGGCCCATCCACTAGGCAGCAGCGCGCGTTCGGCAAAGAAGGCGGACATGGTTCAGCACCCCATCGTGTGTTATTTGTATATACATATACAGACGTTTGCCTGCCCGGTAAACTCCGGCAAGCTAGCGATATTCACTAAACGACCAAGGATTAACCGTGCCGACTCCGCCTCCAGTCTCTCCGTTGGCCGCGAACATGGGCGACAGTCCGGCGCCCTTGTACGCCCGCGTCAAACAAATGATCACCCAGCAAATCGACAGTGGAAACTGGCCGCCGCACTATCGCGTGCCGTCGGAAAGCGAGCTGGTCAGCCAGCTGGGTTTCAGCCGCATGACCATCAATCGCGCCTTGCGCGAGATGACCGCCGACGGTCTGCTGGTGCGTATGCAAGGCGTGGGTACGTTCGTCGCCGAACCTAAAAGCCAGTCCGCGCTGTTTGAAGTGCACAACATCGCCGACGAAATCGCCTCTCGCGGTCATCGCCACACCTGCAAGGTCATCACGCTTGAAGAAGAGGCTGCCGGTTCCGAGCGCGCCCTGGCCCTGGACATGCGTGAAGGGCAGAAGGTGTTCCACTCGCTGATCGTGCATTTCGAAAACGATATTCCGGTGCAAATCGAAGACCGTTTCGTCAACGCACTGGTGGCCCCGGACTACCTCAAGCAGGACTTCACCCTGCAAACGCCTTATGCCTATCTGAATCAGGTCGCGCCGCTGACTGAAGGCGAACACGTGGTCGAGGCGATCCTGGCCGAGCCGTCCGAATGCAAATTGCTGCAGATTGAAAAGGGCGAGCCGTGCCTGCTGATCCGTCGCCGCACCTGGTCCGGCCGTCAGCCGGTGACCGCTGCCCGTTTGATCCACCCCGGTTCCCGTCATCGTCTGGAAGGTCGGTTCCATAAATGAGCAGTCCGAAAGTTTTACGCGCAGTCGATTACCCGCGCATGCCGTGGAAAAACGGCGGCGGCAGCACCGAAGAAATTACCCGTGATGCCGGCACCGGTCTGGACGGGTTTGGCTGGCGCCTGTCGATTGCCGACATTGGCGAATCAGGCGGGTTTTCCACCTTCGCCGGTTATGAGCGAATCATCACCGTGTTGCAGGGTGACGGCATGACCTTATCGGTTGACGGTCAGCACACGCGGTCGTTGTTGCCGCTGGACCCGTTTGCCTTCAGCGGAGAGAGCAAGGTTTCCTGCACATTGCTCGGTGGGCCGATTCGCGATTTCAACCTGATCTACGCACCGCAGCGTTATGGCGCACGGTTGCAGTGGTTGAGTGGTGAGCAGCGGTTTTTCAGCGAGGCGGGCACGGTGTTGGTGTTCAGCATCAGCGAAGCACTGGAAGTGAAGGTCGGTAACAGCGCTTCGCAACTGGATCGGCATGATTGCCTGCAACTGGACGGTAACACCGGCCTGCTGGAAATCTCCGTCAACGGCCCATGTTGCGTGATCGAACTGACCACACGCTGATTCCCCGGCCAATGAGCCTCTCTGTGGCGAGGGAGCTTGCTCCCGCTTGGCTGCGTAGCAGTCGTCAATTCAACTAGTCGGGTACATCTGACCGATCTCGATTGAATCGTTACTGATCGTTCCCATGCTCTGCGTGGGAACGCATCCGGTGACGCTCCGCGTCACAGTCGCAAGAAGCGGACGCGGAGCGTCCATGACGGCGTTACCACGCAGAGCGTGGGAACGATCATCTGATTCGAAACTGCGCACCAACTTGTTACCTAACGCCCCAGCGTGGCGCAAAACCACGCTCAAGTAACAAGCCCTCTCTCCTGCCACAAAGCCCTGCGAAAAATTTCATCTTCCTCAGACCCCTTGATCTACAGGCTTTCCAGGCCGATTCAGGATTTTTCTTGAACACACATCCAGCAAGTTGGCCGCTTGATTGCATATGCTTGTATGTACAAGTAAAGACGTATGCGTATGAGTCACGGAGACTCAACCGTCGTCCACTGATTCGCCGGTGTGCACTGATGCTCATCGGCTTGCTCGCCCACTGCCTGGGTTGGTTTTGGATTGATTGCTGAGGAGTTCTGTTCGTGACTAAATTTCGTGACGTTGAAATCCGCGCTGCCCGCGGTAACACGCTGACCGCCAAGAGCTGGCTGACCGAAGCGCCGCTGCGCATGCTGATGAACAACCTCGACCCGGAAGTCGCCGAGAACCCGAAAGAACTGGTGGTTTACGGTGGCATCGGTCGTGCGGCACGTAACTGGGAATGCTACGACAAGATCGTCGAAAGCCTGACCAATCTGAATGACGACGAGACCCTGCTGGTGCAATCCGGCAAGCCGGTCGGCGTGTTCAAGACTCACGCCAATGCCCCACGCGTGCTGATCGCCAACTCCAACCTCGTGCCGCACTGGGCGAGCTGGGAACACTTCAACGAACTCGACGCCAAAGGCCTGGCCATGTACGGCCAGATGACCGCCGGCAGCTGGATCTACATCGGCAGCCAGGGCATCGTTCAGGGCACATACGAAACCTTCGTCGAAGCCGGTCGCCAACACTACAACGATGACCTGAAAGGCAAGTGGGTACTGACCGCTGGCCTGGGTGGCATGGGGGGCGCCCAGCCTCTGGCTGCAACCCTGGCCGGTGCTTGCTCGCTGAACATCGAATGCCAGCAGGTCAGCATCGATTTCCGCCTGAAAAGCCGTTATGTCGACGAGCAAGCCACTGACCTCGACGACGCACTGGCCCGCATCGCCAAGTACACCGCCGAAGGCAAGGCAATCTCCATCGCGCTGCTGGGCAACGCGGCGGAAATCCTGCCGGAACTGGTCAAGCGTGGCGTGCGTCCGGACATGGTCACCGACCAGACCAGCGCCCACGACCCGCTCAACGGCTACCTGCCGGCCGGCTGGACCTGGGATCAATACCGTGAGCGCGCCAAGACCGAGCCTGCCGCTGTAATCAAAGCCGCCAAGCAATCGATGGCCGTACACGTCAAGGCGATGCTGGACTTCCAGAAAATGGGCGTGCCGACCTTCGACTATGGCAACAACATCCGTCAGATGGCGCAGGAAGAAGGCGTGGAAAACGCATTCGACTTCCCGGGCTTCGTACCGGCCTACATCCGTCCGCTGTTCTGCCGCGGCATCGGCCCGTTCCGCTGGGCTGCGCTGTCGGGCAACGCTGAAGACATCTACAAGACCGACGCCAAAGTAAAAGAACTGATCCCGGACGACGCTCACCTGCACAACTGGCTGGACATGGCCCGCGAGCGCATCAGCTTCCAGGGGCTCCCAGCGCGTATCTGCTGGGTTGGCCTGGGCCTGCGCGCCAAGCTCGGTCTGGCGTTCAACGAAATGGTGCGCAGCGGCGAGCTGTCGGCACCGATCGTGATCGGTCGCGACCACCTGGACTCCGGTTCGGTCGCCAGCCCGAACCGCGAAACCGAATCGATGCAGGACGGCTCCGACGCCGTGTCCGACTGGCCGCTGCTCAACGCCTTGCTCAACACCGCGAGCGGCGCGACCTGGGTTTCGCTGCACCACGGCGGCGGCGTCGGCATGGGCTTCTCCCAGCATTCGGGCATGGTGATTGTCTGCGACGGTACTGATGAAGCGGCCGAGCGTATCGCACGCGTGCTGCACAACGACCCGGCCACTGGCGTCATGCGTCACGCCGATGCCGGTTACCAGATCGCCATCGATTGCGCCAAGGAACAAGGGCTGAACCTGCCGATGATTACCGGCAAGTAACGCTTGCCCGTAGGAGCAAAGCTTGCTCGCGATGAACGATAACGTGGTGCATCAGATACACCGCCATCGCGAGCAAGCTCAGCTCCTACAGGGACCGAATGAATTCCAATAACAATCCACAGAGGTTGAACCATGGCTGTTAACAGCGAACGTGCAGGCAGCAAACCGTTGATCGAGAAACGTTCGATCGACTACATCCCGGAAGCGGAAAGACACGGTCGTCTGTTCAGCCAGTTCACCCTGTGGATGGGGGCCAACCTGCAAATCACCGCGATTGTTACCGGAGCCTTGGCCGTGGTGCTGGGCGGTGACGTGTTCTGGTCGTTGATCGGGCTGTTGATCGGTCAAGTGCTCGGTGGCGGCGTGATGGCGCTGCATGCCGCGCAAGGTCCGAAGCTTGGCTTGCCGCAGATGATCTCGAGCCGGGTACAGTTCGGGGTCTACGGTGCGGCCATCCCGATCGTGCTGGTGTGCCTGATGTACCTGGGGTTCACCGCAACGGGAACCGTGTTATCCGGCCAGGCGCTGGGCCAGTTGTTTGGGGTCAGCGACACCGTCGGTATTCTCATCTTCGCCAGTGTCATCGTGCTGGTCACGGTGCTCGGTTATCGGGTGATCCATTGGATCGGTCGAGTCGCCAGTGTCATTGGCGTGATTGCCTTTGTTTATCTGTTCAGCCGTCTGGTGAGCCAGGTTGACGTTGGCGCCCTGTTGCAAATCCGCCACTTCAGCTGGAGCAGCTTCTTGCTCGCGGTGTCGCTCGCGGCGTCCTGGCAAATCGCCTTCGGCCCCTACGTGGCTGACTATTCGCGCTACCTGCCGAGCAAGGTTTCCTCGGTGAAAACCTTTTTTGCCGCCGGTGCGGGTTCGGTCATTGGTGCCCAGGTGGCAATGGTTCTCGGCGTATTTGCCGCGGCTTCGGCCAACGGCCAATTCGCCGGTCACGAAGTGGCCTACATCGTGGGGCTGGGCGGTACCGGTGCCACCGCTGCGCTGCTGTACTTCAGCATCGCGTTCGGCAAGGTCACCATTTCCACACTGAACTCCTACGGCAGCTTCATGTGCATCGCGACCATCATCAGCGGTTTCCGTGGCGAACTGAAGGTCACGCGCCTGCAGCGTCTGGTCTTCGTACTGGCCATCGTCGGTGCCGCGACCCTGATGGCGTTGCTCGGCCAGCACTCGTTCCTCGGTGCGTTCAAGTCCTTCATCCTGTTCCTGCTGGCGTTCTTCACGCCATGGAGCGCGATCAATCTGGTGGACTACTACTGCATCACCCGCGAGCGCTACGACGTGCCGGCGCTGGCCGATCCGAACGGGCGCTACGGCCGTTGGAACGCCCTCGGTATCAGCGTCTATGTTTTCGGTGTGCTGGTGCAGTTGCCGTTCATCGCCACCAAGTTCTACACCGGCCCACTGGTGGCCGCTCTGGGTGATGTGGATATTTCCTGGATCATCGGTCTGGTGCTGCCCGCAGCCGTGTATTACGTGTGTGCGAAAAAGTGGCATGGCAGCGTACCCGATCACCTGATTCTGCCGGTCGAGCAGGACAGCGTTGTACAAACCAAAACAATCGGGGCCGGTCGCGCTGCGGCGCAGGCCTGACTGGACGTGGACAGGGCTGGATGCCTCTTGACTGCCGTAAGCCCATTCATGATTAGGAGCGTCACAACAATGAAATCGAACAAGACCCTGCTGACCGCATTGCTTTCCATGGGCCTGCTGGCCAGCGCTGGCGCCACTCAGGCGGCGGGTTGGTGCGAGTCGGGCAAACCGGTGAAATTCGCCGGCCTGAACTGGGAAAGCGCCATGCTCCTGACCGACGTGATGCAAGTCGTGCTGGAGAAAGGCTACGACTGCAAGACCGACAGCCTGCCGGGCAACTCCATCACCATGGAAAACGCCCTGAGCAGCAACGACATTCAGGTGTTTGCCGAAGAGTGGGTTGGCCGTAGCGAGGTCTGGAACAAAGCCGAGAAGGCCGGCAAAGTCGTGGGTGTCGGCGCGCCGGTGGTCGGTGCGGTCGAAGGCTGGTACGTGCCGCGCTACGTGATCGAAGGCGACGCCAAGCGCAAGCTCGAAGCCAAGGCGCCGGAGCTGAAGAACATTGCCGATCTGGCCAAGTACTCGGCAGTGTTCAAGGACGCCGAAGAGCCATCCAAGGGCCGTTTCTACAACTGCCCGGCTGGCTGGACCTGTGAGCTCGACAACAGTGAGATGCTGAAAAGCTACGGCCTGGAAAGCAGCTACACCAACTTCCGCCCGGGCACTGGCCCGGCGCTGGATGCCGCCGTGCTGTCGAGCTACAAGCGTGGCGAGCCGATCCTGTTCTACTACTGGTCGCCGACCCCGCTGATGGGCCAGGTGGACGTGGTCAAACTGGAAGAAAAGCCGGGCGTGGACAAGACCGTGACCATCAAGGTCGGCCTGTCCAAGACCTTCCACGACGAAGCCCCGGAATTGGTGGCCGTGCTGGAAAAGGTCAACCTGCCGATCGACCTGCTGAACCAGAACCTGGGGCGCATGAGCAAGGAGCGCATCGAGTCGCCAAAACTGGCGAAGATCTTCCTGAAGGAACATCCTGAAGTCTGGCACGCATGGGTGAGCGAAGACGCTGCCAAGAAAATCGACGCGGCCTTGTAGGTCGAGTGTCTCCGGCTGCCGGCGACGGCAGTCGGAAACTTGATCGCAACCCCTTGATTGAGAGTCTCTTATGTTTCCCGAAAGCTTTACCTTTTCCATCGCCGACTGGGTCAACGGTTGGGTCGATTCGCTGGTGACCAACTACGGCGACGTGTTCCGCAGCATCTCCGATACGCTGCTGTGGGCCATCGTCAATCTCGAAGGCCTGCTGCGTGCCGCGCCATGGTGGCTGATGCTGGCGATCGTCGCGGGCGTTGCCTGGCATGCGACCCGTAAAGTCGTGACCACTGCCGTCATTGTCGGCCTGCTGTTCCTGGTGGGCGCGGTCGGCCTCTGGGACAAACTGATGCAGACCCTGGCGCTGATGATGGTGGCGACGGTCATATCGGTGCTGATCGGCATTCCGCTGGGCATCCTGTCGGCGCGCAGCAATCGCCTGCGTTCGGTACTGATGCCGCTGCTGGACATCATGCAGACGATGCCGAGCTTCGTGTACTTGATCCCGGTATTGATGCTGTTCGGTCTGGGCAAGGTCCCGGCGATTTTCGCCACGGTGATCTACGCCGCGCCGCCGCTGATCCGCCTGACTGACCTGGGCATTCGCCAGGTCGACGGCGAAGTGATGGAAGCGATCAATGCCTTCGGCGCCAACCGCTGGCAGCAACTGTTCGGCGTGCAACTGCCGCTGGCCCTGCCGAGCATCATGGCGGGTATCAACCAGACAACCATGATGGCCCTGTCGATGGTGGTGATCGCCTCGATGATCGGTGCCCGTGGTTTGGGTGAAGACGTGCTGGTGGGGATTCAGACCCTCAACGTCGGACGTGGCCTTGAAGCCGGTCTGGCGATCGTGATTCTGGCTGTGGTGATCGACCGCATTACACAGGCGTACGGTCGCGCACGGCATGAGGTGAGCAAATGAACAACGCAACCGTGAGCAAGATCGAAGTCAAAAACGTCTTCAAGATTTTCGGCAACCGTTCCAAAGACGCGCTGGCCATGGTCGGCCAGGGCAAGACCAAAGAACAGGTGCTGGCCGAAACCGGCTGCGTGGTCGGGGTCAACGATCTGTCCTTGAGCATCGGCAGCGGCGAGATTTTCGTGATCATGGGCTTGTCGGGCTCCGGCAAGTCGACGCTGGTACGCCACTTCAATCGCCTGATCGACCCGACCAGCGGTGCGATCCTGGTGGACGGTGTGGACATCCTGCAATACGACATGGAAGCCCTGCGCGAATTTCGCCGGCGCAAGATCAGCATGGTGTTCCAGAGCTTCGGCCTGTTGCCGCACAAGAGCGTGCTGGACAACGTTGCCTACGGCCTGAAAGTCCGTGGCGAAAGCAAAGCCCTGTGCAACGAACGCGCGCTGCACTGGATCAACACCGTGGGCCTCAAGGGCTACGAAAACAAATACCCGCACCAGCTCTCGGGTGGCATGCGTCAGCGCGTGGGCCTGGCCCGTGCATTGGCGGCCGACACCGACATCATCCTGATGGACGAAGCCTTCAGTGCTCTCGATCCGCTGATCCGCGCCGAGATGCAGGACCAGTTGCTGGAACTGCAAAAGACCCTGCACAAGACCATCGTCTTCATCACCCACGACCTCGACGAGGCCGTACGCATCGGCAATCGCATCGCGATCCTCAAGGACGGCCGCCTGATCCAGGTCGGCACGCCGAAAGAGATCCTGCATTCGCCGGCGGATGAATATGTCGACCGGTTCGTGCAGCGGCGGGCTGCGGTGGTCTAAAAACTGGCGGTGTCTGTACCGGCCCCATCGCTGGCAAGCCAGCTCCCACAGTGTTCTGGTGTGTGAACACAATAGGGGCAATATGACCCGTCCCTGTGGGAGCTGGCTTGCCAGCGATGAGGCCGGTGAAGTTGCATCAATATTCAGGTTGTAAGCACGAGGTTGAAGATGTCCCAGGCTGAAAAAATCGTTATCGCCGACGCGCCGTTGCGTTGGCAGGATGTGGTTGCCGTAGCCCGCCATGGCGCACAGTTCGAGCTGTCGGCGCAGGTGTGGGACCGCATCGAAAACGCCCAGGCGATCGTCCAGCGCATCGTCGCCAGCGGCGAGCGCGCCTACGGCGTGAACACCGGCCTGGGCGCCTTGTGCAACGTCTCGCTCAAAGACGAACAACTCAGCCAACTCTCGCGCAACACCTTGCTCAGCCATGCCTGTGGCGTTGGCGCACCGCTGGCCGACGAGCAGACGCGCGCAATCATCTGCGCTGCCATCCGCAATTACAGCCAGGGAAAATCCGGCATTCACCGCCGGGTCGTCGAAGCGCTGCTGGCGCTGCTCAATCGCGGTATCACCCCACAAGTGCCCTCTCAGGGCTCGGTTGGCTACCTGACCCACATGGCGCACATCGGCATTGCGCTGCTGGGCGTCGGCAACGTCAGCTATCGCGGGCAAATCGTGCCGGCGCAGCAGGCGCTGGCGCAAGAAGGCCTGCAACCGGTCCAGCTCGGTGCCAAGGACGGTCTGTGCCTGGTCAACGGCACCCCGTGCATGACCGGCCTCAGCAGCCTGGCAATTGCCGACGCCACGCGTCTGTTGCAGTGGGCCGACGTAATCAGTGCCATGAGCTTCGAAGCCCAGCGTGGCCAGATCGCCGCATTCGATGCCGAGATCATTGCGCTCAAGCCGCACCCGGGCATGCAACAGGTCGGCATCAACCTGCGCGCGCTGCTCGATGGCAGTGAAGTGATCGCCCAGAGCAAAGGCATTCGCACCCAGGATGCCTTGAGCATCCGCTCGATTCCCCAAGTGCATGGCGCCGCTCGCGATCAACTCGAGCATGCGATCAAACAGATTGAAATCGAACTCAACGGCTGCACCGATAACCCGCTGCTGTTGGGTACGCCGGACAACTTCCGCGTCATGTCCCAAGCCAACCCGCACGGCCAGTCCGTGGCGCTGGCGGCGGATCTGCTGGCCATCGCCATGGCGGAAATCGGCTCCATCGCCGAGCGTCGCCTGGATCGTTTGATCAACCCGCACGTCAGTGGTCTGCCGGCGTTTCTGGTGGCCAATCCGGGGGTGAACTCCGGAATGATGATCGTGCAATACGTCGCCGCTTCGCTGTGTGCGGAAAACCGCCAACTGGCGCAACCCGCAGTGCTGGACAACTACGTGACCTCGGGCCTGCAGGAAGATCACCTGAGCCTGGGCACCAACGCCGCGCTGAAACTGCATCGCGCGCTGGAAAACTGCACGCAGATCCTCGCCATCGAGTACCTGTTGGCGGCCCAGGCATTCGAATTCCTCAAGGAACAACGCTTCGGCGCTGGTACCGATGCCGCCTGGCGTCTGCTGCGTGAACGTGTGCCAGCCTACGATCAGGATCGTTGGCTGGCGCCGGACATTGCCGCCGCTGCTGCTGTACTGAAAGAACCGAATTTGTTGCACAAGGCTTTACCGAACCTCAACTGATT
Source organism: Pseudomonas sp. Sample_24 (assembly GCF_004307605.1). NCBI lineage: Bacteria > Pseudomonadati > Pseudomonadota > Gammaproteobacteria > Pseudomonadales > Pseudomonadaceae > Pseudomonas > Pseudomonas sp. Sample_24. Next base: position 8,185 of record NZ_RCNW01000312.1, on the reverse strand, counting down.
TCAACATAAGCCAGCGTGCCAAGGCGCCAGCCCCCCAAAAGGTGGGAAGCGACGGACAACGGACATCTCCGGAGCGTCTGGTTAGTTAATAAAAACTCTCAAAAGGAGAATGAATGTGACTGCGCTTAATTTGATCCCTGGCCAACTGACGCTCGCTCAACTGCGTGATGTCTATCAGCAACCGGTGAAACTGACCCTCGACAACAGCGCATCAAGGCAGATCGAAGCCAGTGTTGCCTGCGTGGAGCAGATCCTCGCCGAAAACCGCACGGCCTACGGCATCAACACCGGTTTCGGCCTGCTGGCTTCGACCCGAATCGCCAGTGAAGACCTGGAAAACCTCCAGCGTTCGCTGGTGTTGTCGCACGCCGCGGGTGTCGGCCAGCCGATCAGCGACGATCTGGTCCGACTGATCATGGTGCTCAAGGTCAACAGCCTCAGCCGTGGTTTCTCCGGCATCCGCCGGGTGGTGATCGACGCGCTGATCGCGCTGATCAACGCCGAGGTTTACCCGCACATTCCATTGAAAGGTTCGGTCGGTGCATCCGGTGACCTGGCGCCATTGGCCCACATGTCGCTGGTGCTGCTGGGCGAAGGCAAGGCGCGCTACAAGGGCGAGTGGATGGAAGCCACCGAAGCGCTGAAAGTCGCCGGCTTGACCCCGCTGACCCTGGCGGCGAAAGAAGGTTTGGCACTGCTCAATGGCACCCAAGTGTCCACTGCGTTTGCCTTGCGTGGCCTGTTCGAGGGTGAAGACCTGTTCGCCGGTGCCCTGGCGCTGGGCGGCCTGACCGTTGAGGCGGTATTGGGCTCGCGCTCGCCGTTCGACGCACGCATCCACGCGGCCCGTGGCCAGAAAGGCCAGATCGACGCCGCCGCCGCGTATCGCGACCTGCTGGGTGAGCGCAGCGAAGTCTCCGATTCCCATGAAAACTGCGAGAAGGTTCAGGATCCGTACTCCCTGCGTTGCCAGCCACAAGTCATGGGCGCCTGCTTGACCCAATTCCGTCAGGCGGCCGAAGTGCTGGCCGTCGAAGCCAACGCTGTGTCGGACAACCCGCTGGTATTCGCTGCTGAAGGCGACGTGATTTCCGGTGGCAACTTCCACGCCGAGCCGGTGGCGATGGCCGCCGACAACATGGCTTTGGCCATTGCGGAAATCGGCTCCCTGAGCGAGCGCCGTATCTCGCTGATGATGGACAAGCACATGTCGCAATTGCCGCCGTTCCTGGTGGCCAACGGTGGTGTGAACTCCGGTTTCATGATCGCCCAGGTGACGGCCGCGGCACTGGCCAGCGAAAACAAGGCGCTGTCCCATCCACACTCGGTGGACAGCCTGCCGACGTCCGCCAACCAGGAAGACCACGTGTCCATGGCCCCGGCAGCCGGCAAGCGTTTGTGGGAAATGGCCGAGAACACTCGCGGGATTCTCGCGGTTGAATGGCTGGCAGCGGTTCAGGGTCTGGATCTGCGCAATGGTCTGAAGACCTCGCCGAAGCTGGAGCAGGCTCGGGCGATTCTGCGCAAGGAAGTGCCGTTTTATGAGAAGGACCGGTTCTTTGCACCGGATATCAATGCGGCGACCGAGTTGTTGGCTTCGCGTTGCCTGAGCGAATTGGTGTCGGCGAAATTGCTGCCTAGCCTCTAACCCCACCCACCGATCGTTCCCACGCTCTGCGTGGGAATGCAGCCCGTGACGCTCCGCGTCACTGGACGCAGAGCGTCCCTTGAGGCATTCCCACGCGGAGCATGGGAACGATCAAAGACGAGGAACTCGGGATGAAAACCCTCTGGCAACACTGCCACGTCGCAACCATGGCGCAGGGCGTTTACTCGATCATCGAGGACGCCGCCATCGTGACGTCCGGTGCACTCATCGAGTGGATCGGCCCTCGCGCCGAACTGCCGGCGGGCGAATACCCGGCGGTCAACGATTTGAAAGGGGCCTGGGTCACGCCGGGCCTGATTGACTGCCACACGCATACAGTGTTCGGCGGCAACCGCAGCGGTGAATTCGAGCAGCGGCTGCAAGGCGTCAGCTACGCGGAAATCGCCGCAGCCGGGGGTGGAATCGCCAGCACCGTGCGCGCCACCCGTGCTGCCAGCGAAGATGAACTGTTCGCCAGTGCCGCCAAGCGTCTGAAAAGCCTGATGCGTGATGGTGTCACCAGCATTGAAATCAAATCCGGCTACGGCCTGGACCTGGCCAACGAACGCAAGATGTTGCGCGTGGCCCGTCGTCTCGGTGCCGAACTGCCGGTCAGCGTGCGCAGCACCTGCCTGGCGGCGCACGCCTTGCCACCGGAATACAAGGATCGTGCTGACGACTACATCGAGCACATCTGCGCAGAAATGCTCCCGGCCCTGGCCGCCGAAGGGTTGGTGGACGCGGTGGACGCGTTCTGTGAATACCTGGCGTTCTCGCCGGCGCAGGTCGAGCGTGTTTTCATCACTGCCCGGGAATTGGGTTTACCAGTGAAACTGCACGCCGAGCAATTGTCGTCGTTGCACGGTTCGAGTCTGGCCGCGCGTTACCACGCATTGTCCGCCGATCACCTGGAATTCATGACCGAAGACGACGCCATCGCCATGGCCGAGGCCGGCACGGTCGCCGTGCTGCTGCCCGGAGCCTTTTACTTCCTGCGCGAAACCCAATTGCCGCCGATGGATGCCCTGCGCAAACACGGGGTAAAAATCGCCATCGCCAGCGACCTCAATCCGGGCACATCGCCGGGACTGTCGCTACGCCTGATGCTGAACATGGCGTGTACCTGTTTCCGCATGACCCCGGAAGAGGCCCTGGCCGGCGCGACCCTTCATGCCGCCACTGCCTTGGGCATGGCCGACACCCACGGCTCACTGGAGGCCGGCAAGGTCGCGGATTTTGTCGCCTGGCAAATCGATCGTCCGGCCGACCTGTGTTACTGGCTGGGCGGCGACCTGGAAAAACGCGTCGTGCGTCACGGCGTCGAAACGAGTCTGTAGGAGAGCAGTTGTGGATAAGGTTCTGAACTTCAAACAAGGCCGCGTACCGCTGCTGATCAGCATGCCCCACGCCGGTGTTCGCCTGACGCCTGCAGTCGAAGCCGGGCTGATACCCGACGCGAAAAGCCTGCCGGACACCGACTGGCACATCCCGCAGCTTTACGATTTCGCCGCCGAGCTGGGTGCCAGCACCCTGGCCGCCGAGTATTCGCGTTTCGTCATCGACCTCAACCGGCCGTCCGACGACAAACCTTTATACGTCGGCGCTACCACCGGCCTGTATCCGGCGACGCTGTTCGATGGCATTCCATTGTTCCGTGAGGGCATGGAACCTTCGAAAGAGGAGCGTGCGACGTATCTGCAGCAGATCTGGACGCCATATCACAGCACCTTGCAAACCGAGCTGGCGCGCCTCAAAGCCGAGTTCGGTTACGCGCTGCTGTTCGATGCACATTCGATCCGCTCGATCATCCCGCACCTGTTCGACGGCAAGTTGTCGGACTTCAACCTCGGTACTTTCAACGGCGCCAGTTGTGACCCGCAATTGGCCGCTCAGCTGGAAGCCATCTGCGCGCGCCACGGCGACTACAGCCATGTGCTTAACGGTCGCTTCAAGGGCGGTCACATCACCCGACACTACGGTAATCCAGCCGAAAACATCCATGCCGTGCAACTGGAGTTGGGCCAGTGCACATACATGGAAGAATTCGAGCCGTTCCGCTATCGAGCGGATCTGGCAGAGCCGACGCGGATGGTGTTGAAGGAACTGCTGCAAGGCTTGCTCGCATGGGGCGAGCAACACTACCGGTGACTGATCGTTCCCACGCTCCGCGTGGGAATCCCTCCCTGGCCGTATTACCACGCAAAGCGTGGGAACGATTGATCGAGACAGTCGCCTCCGTGCAAATCTCGGTCGCCACAGTTCGCTTTTAGCGCTCGTCTGCTGCGTAATGTTTCGACCACGGTGCACAAAGACACCGGCCCGACAATAATCCGCTGCCGCACGAGATCATCCTGATGAAAAGACTGTTTACCCGCTGTCTCTCAATCTTCTGCGGTACCGCGCTGTTGAGTGCCGGCGCCATGGCGGCGGACGACACCTCCTGCAAAACCGTGCGCATGGGCGTGGTCAACTGGACGGACGTGATCGCCACCAGCGGCATGGCCGACGTGTTGCTCAATGGTCTTGGTTACGAAAGCAAGCAGACCAGCGCCGTGCAGCAAATCATTTTCGCCGGGATTCGCGACAAGCGCCTGGACATCTTCCTCGGTTACTGGAAACCGGCGATGGATAAAAACATCGCGCCGTTCCTGGCCGCCAATCAAGTCAAGGTCATGGACAAACCAAGCCTGGCCGATGCCCAGGCCACGCTCGCCGTTCCTGACTACGTTGCCGCAGCGGGCCTGAAAACTTTCGCCGACATTGCCAGGTTCAAGGATCAGCTTGGTGGCAAGATCTACGGCATCGAACCGGGCAGCGGCGCCAACACCACGATCAAGACCATGATCGAAACCAATCACTTTGGTCTCAAGGACTTCAAGCTGATCGAATCCGGTGAGGCCGGTATGCTCGCCGCCGTTCAGCGTGCGGTGAATCGCAAGGAGTTCGTGGTCTTCGTCGGCTGGACTCCGCACCCGATGAACATCAACATGAACATCACCTACCTGACCGGCAGCGAAGACGTCTACGGCCCGAACGAAGGCGCCGCGACCGTTTCGACCGTGACCGCTCCCGATTACGCCCAGCGTTGCCCGAACGTCAATCGCCTGCTGGAAAACCTGACCTTCACCGCCGCCCAGGAAAGCCAGTTGATGGTGCCGATCATGGAGCGCCAGACGCCCCAAGACGTCGCCAGAAAATGGCTGCGCGAGCACCCGGAAGATCTTGAGCGCTGGCTGGCCGGTGTCAACAGTTTCGATGGCAAGGACGGCGTAGCCACGGTTCAGGCCAGCCTGAAAAACTGATGACGACCTATCCTTTATCAGAACAGCTTTCGGCGTTCGTCGACAAAACCCTGAGTTTCAACAGCACCGAAAGCAGCCTGAGCGGATTGCGTCAGGCCTACAGCGAGATGTGTCGGGCATTCACGCCGCCGCGTCCGGCAGGGTTGTACGTGGTCGATTTCGAATTGGCGGGGGTTGCCGTTCGTTCGTATCAGCCGCCGGTTTCACCTTCTGCTGCTGGCATGCCGTGCATCGTCTACCTGCATGGCGGCGGCTGGGTGGTGGGGGACCTGGATTCCCACGACTTCATCTGTGCCGAACTGGCCTCGACGCTTAACGTGTTGGTGATCGCTGTCGATTACCGTCTGGCGCCGGAGCATCCGTTTCCCGCGGCCTTCGACGATTGCCTGAAAGTCTGGCGCGCACTGCGCACCGGGCCGTTTCAACTGGATCGCGCTCGCACGCTGGTGGCTGGCGACAGCGCCGGCGGCAATCTCGCGGCCGCCCTGTGCCTGGCATTGCGCGATGCGGGTGAACCCTTGCCGGCGGCGCAGGTGTTGATCTATCCGGGGCTGGGTGGCGATCAACAATTGGCGTCTCGCAGTGAATGCGTCGATGCTCCGTTGCTGAGCAGCAGCGATGTCGATTGCTACCACGCGTTGTACCTGGGTGGCACAGCGAAGCCGGGTGCCTGTGCGATGCCGCTACTGGCCGGCAATTTCAGCGGCCTGCCGCCGGCATTGATTGCGGTGGCGCAGTTCGATCCGCTGCGCGATGACGGTGTGCTTTACGCCGAGCGACTGAACAGCGCCGGCGTGAGCGCGACGCTGTATTACGGCGAGGGCCTGGTTCATGGTTGTTTACGGGCGCGGGGGCAGGCTGTAGAGGTGGATGCGTTGTACGAAACGCTGCTCCGTTATCTCGCGGACAAACTCTGACCCTGCAAGGGCATGCTCATTGACGTAAATCGGGTTTATGATGCCCAACGGCAGAATAATAGAAGTCCCCCCAGGGATGACCTCGACCCCTTACGGAGCGCGCAATGCAGACTTTGTACCCACAGATCAAACCCCACGCCCGGCACGATCTGGCCGTCGACGCGACTCACACGCTGTATGTCGACGAGAGCGGTTCGCCGGAAGGTTTGCCGGTAGTGTTCATTCACGGCGGCCCCGGGGCCGGGTGTGATGCCCAGAGCCGCCGCTATTTCGATCCGAACCTGTATCGCATTGTCACTTTCGATCAACGCGGTTGCGGTCGCTCCACACCCCACGCGAGCCTGGAAAACAACACCACCTGGGATCTGGTCGCCGACCTCGAGCGCATCCGCAAACACCTGGGTATCGACAAATGGGTGCTGTTCGGTGGCTCCTGGGGCTCGACCCTGGCGCTGGCCTACGCGCAAACCCATCCAGAGCGGGTGCACGGTCTGATCCTGCGTGGGATCTTTCTCTGCCGTCCGCAGGAAATCGAGTGGTTCTATCAGGCCGGTGCCAGCCGTCTGTTCCCGGACTACTGGCAGGACTACCTGGCGCCGATTCCGCTGGACGAGCGCGACGACCTGCTCAGTGCTTTCCACAAGCGCCTGACCGGCAATGATCAGATTGCCCAGATGCATGCGGCCAAGGCCTGGTCACTCTGGGAAGGCCGGACCGCCACCCTGCGGCCGAACCCGCTGGTGGTCGACCGTTTCTCCGAGCCTCAGCGCGCGCTGTCCATTGCCCGGATCGAATGCCACTACTTCACCAACAACGCGTTCCTTGAACCGGATCAACTGATTCGCGACATGGGCAAGATTGCCCACTTGCCCGGCGTGATCGTCCATGGCCGTTATGACGTGATCTGTCCGTTGGACAACGCCTGGGAGCTGCACCAGGCCTGGCCGAACAGTGAGCTGCAAGTCATCCGCGACGCCGGGCACGCCGCTTCCGAACCGGGCATCACCGACGCTTTGGTGCGTGCCGCTGATCAGATGGCACGACGCCTGCTCGATCTGACCCCTGACGAAGCATGAAGGGCTTGCTGCAACGCGTGCGAGGCGCGCGAGTCGAGGTAGCGGGGGAAGTGGTCGGTGCAATCGAGCAGGGTTTGCTGGTGCTGGTGGCCGTCGAGCCCGACGACACGCGAGCCAGCGCCGACAAACTTCTCAATAAGCTGCTTAACTATCGGGTGTTCAGCGACGCCGAGGGCAAGATGAATCTGTCCCTGGCGGACGTGGGCGGCGGGTTGCTGCTGGTCTCGCAGTTCACCCTGGCCGCCGATACGAAGAGCGGGTTGCGCCCGAGTTTCTCGACCGCCGCCCCTCCGGCCCTGGGCGAGGAGCTTTTCGACTATCTATTGGGCAAAGCGAAACAGGTGCATGGCACTGTGGCATCAGGTAGATTCGGCGCGGATATGCAGGTGCACCTGGTCAATGATGGCCCGGTCACCTTCCTGTTACAGACCTGAAAGCGCTTGAAACATCTTTTTAAGCGCATTTCGGCTGAAAACAGGTGTTTTTCCCAATAAATACTTTGTTACCCCTGATGCGTTGTAACGCGGCCTGCTAGATAATCGCGCGCTACGGGGATCAGCGTTCGTTGGTCCATTTTGACTTAGGTAGAGACTTGTCTGGATCCGATTGGGGAATCATTTTGCCCCAGCGGAGTCGGAACAATGCTCGCCAACTTGGCAAGAGTGGTCTGCAGGACCGGTTTTCATGTACCGGATACCGTACAGACCCTTTAACTGGCCGTTGGTTTTTTGATCTGTTTTCGGCGAGGGTTGCTCGTGATTGTTAGTCCCTGTAACGCACCAAAATTGTCTGCCAAACGGTTACGTAGCGCTCTGGTAGCGGGCTCGGCACTGCTCTGCCTGTTCAGCGCCGGTCAGCTTTGGGCATTCAATCTGGATGATGTATCGGTCAAGGCAAAAGAGCTGGCCGGACAGAAGTACGAAGCGCCGCGCAGTAACCTGCCAAACGAATTCCGCGAAATGAAATTCGCGGACTATCAGAAAATTCGGTTCCTGACTGAAAAGGCCGAGTGGGCGGACCAGAAAACCCCGTTCAAGCTGTCGTTCTATCACCAGGGCATGCATTTCGACACGCCGGTGAAAATCAACGAAATCACGGCGAACACCGTCGAAGAGATCAAATACGATCCAACCCGGTTCGATTTCGGCGACCTCAAGTTTGATCCCAAAGCCACTGAGCAACTCGGTTATGCCGGTTTCCGTGTGCTGTACCCGATCAACAAGGCCGACAAGCAAGACGAAA
>NZ_RCNW01000405.1:0-2905 GCF_004307605.1 Pseudomonas sp. Sample_24 | reverse complement strand
TGCCGTTCAAGATCATGCTGTTCGTTCTGGTCGATGGCTGGGCGCTGATCATCGGCACCTTGGCCAGCAGCTTCGGCGGTGTTTCGCCATGACGCCCGAAGTTGCGGTCGACATCTTCCGTGAGGCGTTGTGGCTGACCACGTTGATGGTCGCGGTGCTGGTGATCCCGAGCCTGCTGGTGGGCCTTGTCGTGGCAATGTTCCAGGCGGCTACCCAGATCAACGAACAAACCTTGAGCTTCCTGCCGCGCCTGCTGGTGATGCTGGTGACGCTGATCGTCGCCGGCCCATGGCTGGTGCAGACGTTCATGGAGTACATCCTGCAGTTGTACGGCAGCATTCCGCAGGTCATCGGCTAAGCCATGTCGTCGCTACTGCAACTGACGGACACCCAGATCAGCACCTGGGTGGCGACGTTCATGTTGCCCTTGTTTCGTGTCGGCGCCTTGCTGATGGTCATGCCGGTATTCGGTACGTCTCTGGTTCCCAAACGCATCCGCCTGTATTTCGCCCTCGCCATCACCGTGGTCATTGCCCCCAACCTGCCGCCGATGCCGCCGGTCAATGCGCTGGACTTGAGCGGGTTGCTGCTGATTGCCGAACAGATCCTCATAGGCGCGGTACTGGGATTTTCGCTGCAGTTGTTTTTCCAGGCGTTTGTGATTGCCGGGCAAATCGTCTCCATTCAAATGGGCATGGGTTTCGCTTCGATGGTCGACCCTACCAACGGTGTCTCGGTCGCGGTCATCGGGCAGTTCTTCACCATGCTGGTGACCCTTATTTTCCTGTCGATGAATGGCCATCTGGTGGTGTTCGAAGTCCTCACCGAGAGCTTCACCACGTTGCCGGTGGGCAGTGGCCTGACGGTCAATCATTACTGGGAGCTGGCTGGCAAGCTCGGCTGGGTGCTGGGTGCGGCGCTGTTGCTGGTGCTGCCGGCGATCACTGCGCTGCTGGTGGTCAACATTGCCTTCGGCGTGATGACCCGAGCGGCACCGCAACTGAACATTTTCTCCATCGGCTTCCCGCTGACCCTGGTGCTCGGGCTGTTTATCGTCTGGGTCGGGTTGGCGGACATCATCAATCAGTATCAACCGCTGGCCACCGAGGCCCTGCAGTTTTTACGCGAACTGGCACAGGCGCGCTGAGTCATGGCTGAGAGCGAAAGCGGTCAGGACAAAACAGAAGACCCCACGGAGAAAAAGAAAAAGGACGCCCGGGAGAAGGGCGAGATTGCCCGTTCCAAGGAACTTAACACCCTGGCGATCATGCTTGCCGGTGCGGGCGCTTTGCTGATATTCGGTGGTGCGTTGGCCGAGGAAATGATGGATCTGATGCGCCTGAACTTTTCCCTGTCGCGGGAGGTGGTGCTGGATCAGCGCTCGATGGGCACCTACCTGCTGCACTCGGGGCAGATCGCCTTGCTGGCGATTCAGCCAGTGATGATCACTTTGCTGCTGGCTGCTTTGATCGGCCCGATTTCCCTGGGCGGCTGGCTGTTTTCCGCGGGCACCATGGCGCCCAAGTTCAGCCGCATGAACCCTGGCGCGGGCCTCAAGCGCATGTTCTCGGCCAAGGCCATTGCCGAATTGCTCAAAGCCCTGGCGAAGTTTTTCATCGTGCTGTTCGTGGCGCTGGTGGTGTTGTCGGCGGACATCGACGACTTGCTGCGCATCGCTCATGAACCGTTGGACCGGGCGATCATCCACAGCTTGCAAGTGGTCGGCTGGAGTACGTTGTGGATGGCGTGCGGCTTGATCATCATCGCCGCCGTGGACGTACCGATCCAGCTCTGGGAAAGCATCAAGAAGCTGAAAATGACCAAGCAGGAAGTGCGCGACGAGCACAAGGACCAGGAAGGTCGGCCCGAGGTGAAACAGCGCATTCGCCAGCTCCAGCGCGAAATGTCTCAGCGGCGAATGATGGCGGCGATCCCTGACGCCGATGTGGTCATCACCAACCCGACCCACTACGCCGTCGCCCTCAAGTACGACCCGGACAAGAGCGGCGCGCCGATGCTGATCGCCAAGGGCAGCGACTTCCTGGCCCTGAAAATTAGAGAGATCGCGGCGGCCAACGAGATTCTGTTGCTGGAATCGCCGGCGCTGGCGCGATCGATTTATTACTCCACCGAACTGGAGCAGGAAATCCCTGGTGGGCTCTACCTCGCCGTCGCCCAGGTTCTGGCCTACGTCTATCAGATCCGCCAGTACCGCGCAGGCAAGGGCAAACGCCCGGATCCGCTCAAGGATGATTTGCCGATTCCACCGGATTTGCGCCGCGATTCCTGATGTGTGTTGGCAATGCCGGCCTCTTCGCGGGCAAGCCTCGCTCCTACAAAATATCGATCCACCCGTAGGAGCGAGGCTTGCCCGCGAAAGCGCCCGTTCATGCGATACAAATCCCTCCGATAAAACCCTGTATTTCAACCCCCCGCAAAAGTTGGAAGGCTTCTTGCAATAGCCGCCCCGAGCCTGCTTCAGGCGTCAAAAGTTTGCTTCAAAGGAACGGGGAATACCGGTGGATCGCTCTCAGTTAATCAACAGTGCCCGCACGAACATGGCAGACCTCAGTCGAGGCAATCTGGGCGTGCCGCTGTTGCTGCTGGTCATGTTGGCAATGATGATGTTGCCGATTCCGCCGTTTCTGCTGGACGTGTTCTTCACCTTCAACATTGCCTTGTCCATCGTCGTGCTGCTGGTTTGCGTCTACGCCCTGCGGCCGCTGGATTTTGCCGTGTTCCCGACCATTCTGCTGGTGGCGACGCTGTTGCGGCTGGCGTTGAACGTGGCGTCGACGCGGGTGGTGATGCTCCACGGTCAGGACGGCCACGCTGCCGCCGGTAAGGTGATCCAGGCCTTCGGTGAGGTGGTGATCGGCGGTAACTACGTGGTCGGTATCGTGGT
>NZ_RCNW01000064.1:0-2910 GCF_004307605.1 Pseudomonas sp. Sample_24 | reverse complement strand
AATTCCGAAACCCCAATTGCGAAAGCAGTTGGGGTTTTGTTTTGTCCGCAGGAAAATCCGTCTCCCTTGATTTCTATGCATTTGCTCGGGGCGTGGCTATCATGCGGGCCTCATTGTGAGGCGAGACTTGCATGCTGACGTTGTTAAAGCTTCTTAAAGATGGCCGATTCCATTCAGGTCAAGCGCTTGGTGCTGCCTTGGGTGTTAGTCGCAGTGCTGTGTGGAAGCAGCTTCAGCACTTGGAAGCTGAGCTGGGTTTGTCCATTCATAAAGTTCGAGGGCGGGGTTATCAATTGGCAGCGCCATTGACGCTGCTTGATCCTGCTGAGATAGCGAGACTTGCCCCATCTTGCGAGTGGCCTGTTCTGGTCTTCGATTCAATTGATTCCACAAATGCCGAGGCTCTGAGAGCGATAGAGCGTCTCCAGGTCGCGCCCTTTCTGGTGCTTGCCGAGCGTCAAACGGCGGGGCGCGGGCGGCGGGGACGTAAGTGGGTCAGTCCATTTGCGGAGAATGTTTACTTTAGCCTGGTGCTGCGCATCGAAGGCGGGATGCGTCAGCTGGAGGGGTTGAGTCTTGTCGTTGGGCTTGCTGTCATGCAGGCGTTGCGTGAGCTTGGTGTTTCCGAGGCGGGTTTGAAGTGGCCGAACGATGTTCTGGTAGGTCAAAAGAAGATTGCCGGTATCCTGCTTGAGTTGGTAGGCGATCCAGCTGATGTCTGTCATGTGGTGCTGGGTGTTGGGATTAATGTAAACATGCAAATGACCGATGAGGTTGATCAGCAATGGACGTCCATGCGACTGGAGTCCGGCAAGATGTTTGATCGAAATCAGTTGGTGGCAACACTAGGTGTGATGCTGCAGAGGTACCTTGCTCGCCATCAGGCCACAGGCTTTTCTTCCATCCAGGCTGAGTGGGAGCAGCATCACTTGTGGCAGGGGCGCGCTGTGTCATTGATTGCGGGCGTAAATCAAATAGATGGCGAGGTGCTGGGGATCGATAATCAGGGGGCTCTGCGCTTGAAGGTAGGTGGTGTGGAAAAAGTCTATAGTGGCGGTGAGCTGAGCCTGAGGTTGCGCAATGATTCTTGAGCTCGACTGCGGAAACAGTTTTATCAAGTGGCGTGTGCTCGAATCGAATGCCCGGGTGGTGGTGGGTGGCGGGGTTGTTGATTCGGATCTTGCTTTGCTCGCGGACTTGAATCTACTCGAGGGACTGGCTCTCAAGCACTGTCGGCTGGTCAGCGTGAGGACTCAAGAGGAGACCGGGCTGTTGGTCTCTCTCTTGAAGCAATTCTTCGGCGTATCGGTCGTTTGTGCTTCGCCTGCCCGGGAAATGTCCGGCGTTCGAAACGGTTATGAAGAGTTCGAGAAGCTGGGTCTCGACCGCTGGCTCGCCCTGCTTGGAGGGTTTCATTTGGCGGCTGGGGCGTGCCTTGTGTTGGATTTCGGTACTGCGGTCACAGCCGATTTCGTTGCGGCGGATGGGGGGCATCTCGGTGGGTTCATATGCCCCGGTATGCCATTGATGCGAAATCAACTTCGCACGCATACTCGCAAAATTCGTTACGGTGATCTTGCGGCTGAACGTGCATTGGAAAGTCTCGAGCCAGGGCGTACAACGGTTGAGGCTGTCGAGCGCGGTTGCCTGTTGATGCTGCGGGGGTTCGTGTTGACGCAGCTCGGACTGGCGCGGGAGCGTTGGGGTGACGATTATGCGGTTTTCCTAACGGGTGGTGATGCAGCTCTGGTCTCCGAAGTGGTGCCTGAAGCCAGGGTGGTTCCGGATCTGGTGTTTGTCGGTTTGGCGATGGCGTGCCCTTTAGCCTGAGGTACTTATGCGTTGGTTGTTTTTGCTGCTGCTTGTTCTCAATGTGTTTTATTACATTTGGCATCAACAAGAGGCTCCGCTGCGCGCGAAGGACGTAACGCCTTTGAGTTTGTATCGAGGGTCGCAGCACGATATCCGGCTGTTGAGCGAGACCGAAGTCGCGTCTAAAGATAAAGAGAAAGAGAAAGAGAAAGCGGTCCAGGTGGACTCAAACTGTCTTTATGTAGGTGGTTTTGCGCGCCAGGATGTTGCTCAGGGGCTTGAACGAAGACTGACAGGTATGGAGGTCAGGTTTCAGGCCTTGCCTCGAGGTAGCGCTGAATCAGCGGGTTATTGGTTGCGCGTGGCCCCGGAGAGCCGGCGCTGGCTGGATGATCTGCAGCTGATAAACCTTTCTAAAGAATTCAATGAGTTAAAACATAAAATAATGCCTTGCGAGGGGGTTGCACCCTTCGAATAGTTTGCATAGAATGGCGCCCGCTCCACAGCGAACACCGGAAACGGTCAACGGCGTGGAGCGAGGTCAACGCAGCTAACCTCAGGTTTTTAATGAGAAAAATGCTTGACAGAAGGCTGGCATGATGTAGAATGCCGGCTCGCTTAGGAGGGGTTCCCGAGCGGCCAAAGGGATCAGACTGTAAATCTGACGTCTACGACTTCGAAGGTTCGAATCCTTCCCCCTCCACCATTTTAGCGAGAGCTGTAAGCCTCGCGGGTATAGTTTAGTGGTAGAACCTCAGCCTTCCAAGCTGATGATGCGGGTTCGATTCCCGCTACCCGCTCCAAGTTTACAGGTTTTGCACAGTGTTTCGCTCTTGTAGCTCAGTTGGTAGAGCACACCCTTGGTAAGGGTGAGGTCAGCGGTTCAAATCCGCTCAAGAGCTCCATATAACAAGGCAGATATGAAAATATCTGCCTTTGTTTTAAGGGCTTCAGGTTGCAGTCGGTTGCTTCGCAAGGTTTTTTAGCTAGCTTGTGTGGAAGTCGTCACCTGGGTCGCAGAGTTAAAATGTTGTAAAGTCTTCTTCGGGCCGGCATAATGGTCGGCCTGATTTTGTTTTAGGTCAGTAGCTCAATTGG
>NZ_RCNW01000181.1:0-2924 GCF_004307605.1 Pseudomonas sp. Sample_24 | reverse complement strand
CGACGCACGCTGAGCACGGTGGTCTGCAGGGTGTGAATGCTGTAGCCGCGACGGTTCAGCTCGGTGCGCACCGAGTCCACCAGGAATGGCAGATCGTGATGCAGCACTTCGACCGCGGTGTGGGTCGACTGCCAGCCGTGGCGTTCGTAATCCGGGTTGTAGACGCGCACTTGCGGTTGCGCATGATCGAAGCGCTCAAGCAGGCGCCACGCGGAAAGGGTACAGCCAGCGAGGTCGGACAAACGACGCTGGGTCAGCTCGTCCAGGGAAATGATGCCGAAGAATTGTTCAGCGAACAGCGCCACTTGTGGCAGTGCCTGTTCACTGATGTGCTGCGCCAGTGCCGCTTGCAGTTGGTGCTGGAAGTCGGCTTTGCTGGCTGCGGTGAAGAACGCCATCTGTGGTACTCCGCTTGGGCTTGTTATTGATGGAAGCGTCGCGTGCAAAACCCCTGTCAGGGGCTACCCGTCAGCCTGTTCCTGATTCTCGGGCAGAGGAAACAGGGTGACAGGTGGGTGAAGCTGGACGAGACACTCGGGTCACATTCACCTTCCGTGAATGGGCATCTGCAAAAACGACTGGGCTGCGTGCAGCGCAATGTCTTTACGGGTGCTCATCCGTTGCGCAGCTTAACGAGTGCGGCAAGGCCCGTGCTTGCGGTGCTGCGACATATTCGGTCAACGGCACGCAGCTTGACGCCGGTGCAACGGATAACACTAGCAGCCGTGTGGGGAAATGAGGGTTTATGCGGGTTTTTTGGTGTATTCGTATCAGGAGTGACTGATCAGGTGAATCCGTTCACGAGCTGCCACTTGTTTTCTTTGCGATTGTGATTCCCCTTTCCGGACGAAGAGCTTGCATGAACTGCGACTCCAATCACCTTCTGTGGCCTTGATCTGCCATACGGCATGATGAGCGCCCCCGAGGACAAAGCGAGTTACTTCCTGATACTCTTCCTTACTTTATTGATGTTTCCAAAGGTGACAGGGCGATAGTTAGGGCGATGCATACTATCTTTAATCAATTTTTTCCCAATCCCAAAATAATGGACATCATTATAGGTTTCGCCAATTGCGAGAACTGGATACGCAAGCGAACTTTCCGCTACACCAACCATCCCTTCGTAACCTTTTACAGGACGACCTAACAAATCATGAAGGCCTTCAGCGAACGAAACAAGATGATTGCCTTTGTCACCTGAATAACACGCAACCACACGGTAACTATCAAATTTCTCTACGGAAACGCCATGGCTTTCTGCAAGCTTGATTAGCTCTAATGGAACTAAGTCCTGACCATTACCTCGCCCGATAGCTCCACCAGTGGCATTCCCATGCGCTTGAAAAGTTAGCCTTGTACCGCCCTTATACTTGTCTTGAAATACAACTACGCCTTCTGACAACCTTGTTATCTTTTTTACCAGCTTTAGCTGCACGCCCGTAGCATTGTCAATCAAATATCTGGGGGGTTTCGAGAATAAATTGGCGATCTTAGAAAAAACATGCCCCGTGGGATCGTTCCGATTCACCGGATCTCCCGCACAATAAGCATATGAATTAATGCCCCCCTCACCAAACGGACTCAAGCTGTCCGGGCTGTTAAATCGCATCAGTACCGGATTAAACGCCCGATAGCCATTGCCTAACAAATAATGCCCGGTTACCGGCTCCGGTCGTTGACCATTGAAACCCAATAAACGGGTCAACCCGCTTTCGAATGGCCGGTGACCGTAGGCTGAGTAAGCGATGGATCTCTGATAGTTCGAATTGAGGACGTGCAACACTGAACGCTGCTGATCCGTGGCCAGCAATGTGCTGTCGCACCCATCGCCCTGAACGTGTTGCGCCAGCAGTTGATCCTCATGCTGAAAAACCGAAAACTGCTCCCCGCCGTGTATCTCAGTGACCAACTGACTTTTACAGTAAAACCGCTGACGTTCGAGGTTATCCGGATGCCAGTGGCTTGTCAGTCGATCCAGCGCATCGTGTTGATAGCGAATGAATGGTTTCTGTTGTCTGAACATTGGGAGACTCCGGCGGGCCAGCGAAGCCATGACTATCGATTGCTTTGTCACGGACGGCAACTAGCAGAACTGCTAGGTTCAACACACTCCAGCAAAAATCCCTCGAGACTGGCAAAATCACGATTTGCTCGCCAATTCCGTGCACCCCCCCCAGGAAAATCCCCATGCAAATGACAACCGCCCTCTTGATCGTCAACCCATGCGATGACGAAGAAGACAACATGGCCATGCTCTGCTGCCACAGCGAAAAGGGCGAAATGTTCCTGATGAGCCGCTATCCGGACGAGGATGAACTGGAAATCACCCTCGATGGCGAGCCATCGACGCTGGACGGGGTAAAAGTCACCCTCAGCCCTAGCCTGCTGAAGATTGAAATCGCCGCGGCGGATGCCGATGCGCTGAATGGGGATGATGTGTTGGAGATCACCTTCAATCCGGACATGGTGGATATGGCTGAGGTTGAGCTGACCTTGAAGAATATTCTGGATGGCACTGGCACCTATATCAGCCAGATTTGATGGCGTCTGGACTGCCCCCATCGCTGGCAAGCCAGCTCCCACAGGTTTTAGCGGCGTGCAGGCAATTTATGCAACGCAGCGATCACTGTGGGAGCTGGCTTGCCAGCGATGGGGCCGGAACTGCCGGTCCAACACTCCCCTGCTACAAAAAACCACCAATGCGCCCCGGTATTTCCCGCGCTTTGCACAAATGCCGTTAGTCGCCGCCCCCCGCGATGGATTAAAGTAACGCCCCCAGCCTTGGCGTATTACGCACGCTCTCGGCCATCCATTTCCAGGAACAGTCATCGATGGAACATCGTGAAGCGCTGCTGGCGCTGCGAACCTTTCTTTCAACGCAGATTCTCGGCCAGGAAAAACTCATCGAGCGCTTGCTCATCGCC
>NZ_RCNW01000503.1:0-2927 GCF_004307605.1 Pseudomonas sp. Sample_24 | reverse complement strand
CGCAGGTAGTACAGCTTGGCTTTACGTACGTCACCGCGACGTTTAACAGCCATGCTGTCGATCTGCGGGGAGTAGGTCTGGAAAGTACGTTCTACGCCAACACCGTTGGAGATTTTACGAACGGTGAATGCACTGTTTACGCCGCGGTTACGCTTGGCGATAACAACACCTTCGAACGCTTGCAGACGCGAACGGTCGCCTTCCTTCACTTTCACCTGAACGACAATGGTGTCGCCCGGGGCAAAGGTAGGGATCTCTTTGGTCATCTGCTCTGCTTCGAGTGCAAGGATGATTTTGTTAGTCATGCTGTGCTCCTAAGGTAAATCGTCGGATCTACCATCGATACGTTGTTAACTATCGTCCCGCTCGCGGATGTATTCCTCGAGCAGCTTCTTCTCTTCTCCAGAAAGCGAGCGGCTTTCCAGAAGATCGGCGCGTCGTTCATAGGTCCGACCAAGGGACTGCTGTAAACGCCAACGCCGGATGTGCGCGTGATTGCCACTTAGCAATACGTCGGGAACACGCTGATCCGCATACACCTCCGGTCGGGTGTAGTGCGGGCAATCCAGCAAACCATCCGTAAAGGAATCTTCCTCGGCGGAGTCCGCATGCCCTAAAGCTCCAGGCAGCAGTCGTGTAACCGCATCGATCAGGACCATCGCCGGCAGCTCGCCGCCAGACAGTACATAGTCGCCAATCGACCACTCTTCATCGACATGAGCATCAATAAAACGCTCGTCAATGCCTTCATAGCGGCCGGCAATCAGGATCAATGCATCCAGATTCGCCAACTCGCGTACCGCCGACTGAGTCAGTTGACGGCCTTGGGGCGACAGGTAAATCACCTTCGCGCCCTCCCCGGCGGCTGCCTTGGCCTGAACCAGAGCATCTTCCAGGGGCTTGATCTTCATCACCATGCCCGGACCACCGCCAAATGGGCGATCATCCACAGTGTGATGTCGATCCGTCGTGTAGTCTCGCGGATTCCAACAGGTGAGCTGCAACAGCCCCTGTTTCACCGCCCGACTGGTGATGCCGTACTCGCTGATGGCGGAGAACATCTCGGGAAACAAACTGATCACTTCTACGCGCAAGTTAGCCACGTTCAGAAGTCCGCGTCCCAATCCACCTTCATCTCGCCCGCTTCCAGGTCGACGGCCAACACGCATTGCTCCGTATAGGGCAACAGGCGTTCGCGATCATCCAGGCTGCCAGCGCAAGGCTTGACCACCATTACATCATTCGAGCCGGTCTCCAGCAGGTGATCGATCTTCCCGAACAGTTGCCCGAGGGTGTCGATGACCTTGAGACCTTCCAGCTGGTACCAGTAGTACTCGCCGTCGGTCAGTTCAGGGAACAGGTTGCGCGGCACGCAGATCTCATAACCGGCCAGAAGACGAGCTTCTTCACGATCATCCAGACCCTTGAGCTTTGCGACCAGGAACTTGTCGTTCCCGCGTCCGCTGACCAGCTCTACCTGCTTTACATTGCCGTCACGCTTGAGCGTCCAGGTTTTGTAATCCAGCAGGTTCTTGATCGGATCAGTAAAGGAATACACCTTCACTTCGCCGCGAACGCCGTGAACAGAATAAATCTTGCCGATAACGATCAAATCATCAGCAACAGCTGGCGTCGCGTTCATATTGCTCAGGCCGCAGCCTTGGCAGATTCCTTCAACAACTGAGCAACGCGCTCAGAAGGTTGTGCACCAACGCTCAGCCAGTAGGCTACGCGCTCTTGGTTCACGGACAGACGAACTTCTTGACCACGAGCAACAGGGTTGAAGAAACCAACCTGTTCCTTGTGCGAGCCGTCGCGCGGGTTGCGGCTGTCGGTTACGGTCAAGTGGTAAAACGGGCGCTTTTTGGAGCCGCCAAGGGCAAGACGGATTGTTAGCATGTGAACATCGTTCCTGTAGTCGGTGCTGCAAATCTAAAGGCACAGCGGGCATGGGTGCCCGAAAGGCCGCATATTCTAAGGAATATCCGGACTTTTGCAAATGACTTTTTCCGGCGGCCTATCGGACGCCATGCAGATTTGCTATAGAGCCGTCGTTGAAAACGGCCGGTCAGCTCCCGCCAAGCGCGGGTTTGCTGTAGATCCCGCTTCCGTGCGGGTCTGCGCCGGTGCGATGACCGGCGCGGATTCTGGTGCCCTGTTACGCCAATATTGAGCAGTATTGGCGTGACAGGGCACTAAATTTTCGGCATGCCGCCGCCGGGCAACATACCGCCCATGCCGCGCATCATCTTGGCCATTCCGCCTTTCGCAGAGAATTTCTTCATCATCTTCTGCATCTGCTTGTGCTGCTTGATCAAGCGTCCGATGTCCTGCACCTGGGTGCCGGAACCCATGGCGATACGGCGTTTGCGCGAACCGCTGATCAGCTCAGGGTCACGGCGCTCGGCCGGGGTCATGGAGTTGATGATGGCTTCCATCTGCTTGAATTGCTTCTCTGCCGCACTCTGGGCATTGCCCATTTGCGCCAGGTTCACACCGCCCATGTTCGGCAGTTTGTCCATGAGGCCGCCGAGGCCACCCATGTTCTTCATTTGTTGCAGCTGATCGCGGAAGTCTTCGAGGTCGAAACCCTTGCCCTTCTTCAGCTTCTTGGCCAGCTTGTCGGCCTTGTCCTTGTCGAGGGTCGCTTCCGCCTGCTCGATCAGGCTGAGCACGTCGCCCATGCCGAGGATGCGCGAAGCGATACGCTCAGGATGGAACGGATCGAGCGCTTCGCTCTTCTCGCCCATACCGATGAACTTGATCGGCTTGCCGGTGATGGCGCGAACCGACAGCGCAGCACCGCCACGGGCGTCGCCGTCGACCTTGGTCAGGATCACACCGGTCAGCGGCAGTGCATCGCCAAAGGCCTTGGCCGTGTTGGCGGCGTCCTGACCGGTCATGGCGTCGACCACGAACAGGGTTTC
>NZ_RCNW01000305.1:5762-23075 GCF_004307605.1 Pseudomonas sp. Sample_24 | reverse complement strand
TGCACGGCCTGGGCAATGACTTCATGGTCCTCGACCTGGTCAGCCAGCACGCGCATATTCTGCCCAAGCACGCCAAGCAATGGGGTGATCGGCACACCGGCATCGGCTTCGATCAATTGCTGATCGTTGAAGCACCGAGCAACCCGGATGTGGATTTCCGCTATCGGATCTTCAACTCCGATGGTTCCGAAGTGGAGCAATGCGGCAACGGTGCGCGCTGTTTCGCCCGCTTCGTTCTCGACAAGCGCCTGACCGCCAAGCGGCAGATTCGCGTCGAGACCAAAAGCGGCATCATCGAGCTGGACGTTCGCAGTGACGGCCAGATCGGCGTGAACATGGGCGCCCCGCGCCTGGTACCGGCCGATATCCCGTTCCAGGCATCGGAACAGGCGACGAGTTATCAGGTTGACGTCGACGGTACGCCAGTGGAGCTGGCTGCCGTGTCGATGGGAAATCCCCATGCCGTCGTGCGGGTCAGCGATATCAACAATGCACCGGTGCATGAACTGGGGCCGAAAATCGAACATCACCCGCGCTTTCCGGCGCGGGTCAACGTCGGTTTTCTCCAGGTCATCGACCGGGGCCGAGCGCAGTTGCGCGTATGGGAACGCGGGGCCGGGGAAACCCAGGCCTGCGGTACCGGCGCCTGTGCCGCTGCAGTAGCGGCGATCAGCCAGGGGTGGATGGATTCGCCACTGTTGATCGACCTGCCGGGTGGGCGGCTGTCCATCGAGTGGGCAGGCCCTGGCCAACCGGTGCTGATGACCGGCCCGGCAGTCCGCGTATACGAAGGACAAGTACGTCTTTGAGTGAGCCAACGTCATGACCGATAAGCCTCAGGTACCCGCCCGACAGTCCGACGAAACGCCGTCCGAGAGCCTGGAGGCGGCGGCGATTGCCGCGTACCTGGAGGCTCACCCGGACTTCTTCGTCGAGCACGAAGAACTGCTGCCGGCAATGCGCATTCCCCATCGGCGCGGCGACACCGTGTCCCTGGTGGAGCGGCAGATGACCATCCTGCGCGATCGCAACATCGAACTGCGCCATCGTCTTTCGCATTTGATGGATGTGGCCCGCGACAACGATCGACTCTTCGACAAGACCCGCCGCCTGATTCTCGCGCTGATGGACGCCACCAGCCTGGAAGATGTGGTGATCTGCGTCGAAGACAGCCTGCGCCAGGATTTCCAGGTGCCCTTCGTCAGTCTGATCCTGCTTGGCGACAACGCCATGCCGGTGGGCCGCTGGGTCACCCACGCCGAGGCACAGGTGGCCATCGGCGGCCTGTTGCTGGAAGATAAAAGCGTCAGCGGCAGTCTGCGTGAACATGAGCTGGACTTTCTGTTCGGCGAAGAACAGCGCAAGCAGATTGGCTCCACTGCCGTCGTCGCCATCAGCCATCAAGGCATCCACGGCATCCTGGCCATCGCCAGCCGTGATCCGCAGCACTACAAAAGTTCGGTGGGCACGTTGTTCCTCAGCTACATCGCCGAAGTCATGGGCCGCGTGCTGCCACGGGTCAACAGCTCCCTGCGCTCGGTACGCTGAACATGGAACGGCAACTGGAC
This sequence comes from Pseudomonas sp. Sample_24, assembly GCF_004307605.1. Lineage (NCBI taxonomy): Bacteria > Pseudomonadati > Pseudomonadota > Gammaproteobacteria > Pseudomonadales > Pseudomonadaceae > Pseudomonas > Pseudomonas sp. Sample_24. The sequence continues at coordinate 21,507 of NZ_RCNW01000305.1, read as the reverse complement.
GCTTACTGCGAACACCTGCGCAGTGAGCGGCAGGTGTCGCCGCACACGCTGTCGGCTTATCGCCGCGACCTCGATAAAGTGCTGGGCTGGTGCGTCAAACAGAATATCGGCAGCTGGGCAGCGCTGGATATCCAGCGCTTGCGCAGCCTGATCGCCCGTCTGCATGCCCAGGGCCAATCCTCGCGCAGCCTGGCGCGCCTGCTTTCAGCCGTGCGCGGGCTCTATCATTATCTGAACCGCGAAGGCCTGTGCGACCACGACCCGGCCAATGGCCTGGCACCACCCAAGGGCGAGCGACGCCTGCCGAAAACCCTCGACACCGACCGCGCGTTGCAATTGCTTGAAGGGGGTGTGGAGGATGACTTTCTCGCGCGTCGCGATCAGGCGATTCTCGAACTCTTCTACTCTTCCGGTTTACGGCTGTCCGAGCTGACCGGGCTCAATCTTGAGCAGCTCGACCTTGCCGACGGCATGGTCCAGGTGCTCGGCAAAGGCAGCAAGACACGGCTATTGCCGGTGGGCCAGAAGGCTCGCGAGGCATTGGAACAGTGGTTGCCCTTGCGCGCACTGGCCAACCCGGCAGATGACGCGGTATTTATCAGCCAGCAAGGCCGACGTCTCGGCCCCCGGGCGATACAGGTGCGGGTCAAAGCGGCCGGTGAACGTGAACTGGGGCAAAACCTGCACCCGCACATGCTGCGGCACTCCTTTGCCAGCCATTTGCTGGAGTCCTCCCAGGACCTGCGGGCGGTGCAGGAACTGCTCGGCCATTCGGACATCAAGACCACGCAAATCTACACCCACCTGGACTTCCAGCACCTGGCCACGGTCTACGACAGCGCCCATCCACGGGCCAAACGCATGAAAGGCGATGATTCATGAGTATTCAGTTGATCACCTTCGACCTCGACGACACCCTGTGGGACACGGCCCCGGTGATCGTCAGCGCCGAAGCCGTTTTGCGTGAATGGCTGACCGAGCACGCGCCCAATCTGGGTGCGGTGCCGGTGGAGCATTTGTGGGCCATTCGCGAACGCATTCTGAGCAGCGAGCCGGGACTCAAGCATCGGATCAGCGCCTTGCGTCGGCGCGTCTTGTTCCAGGCGCTGGAAGAGTCCGGATACACCCACGCAGAAGCCTCGGATCTGGCGGACAAGAGTTTTGAAGTGTTCTTGCACGCCCGGCATCAGATCGAGGTATTTCCCGAAGTCGAACCCACCCTGGAAATCCTCGCCAACCATTACGCCCTCGGCGTGGTCACCAACGGCAACGCCGATGTGCGTCGGCTAGGCCTGGCGGACTACTTCAAATTTGCGCTATGCGCCGAAGATATCGGCATCGCCAAACCTGACGCGCGCTTGTTCCATGAAGCTCTGCAGCGCGGTGGTGCAGTGCCGGAATCGGCGGTGCATATCGGTGATCATCCGGGCGACGACATTGCCGGTGCACAACAGGCTGGATTGCGGGCAATCTGGTTCAACCCGGCGGGCAAGGACTGGGAGGCCGAGCGTCTGCCGGATGCCGAGATTCGCAGCCTGACCGAGTTGCCGGCGTTGCTCGCTCGCTGGAACACCACCTGCGCCTGACACAATCCTCATTCTTTGTGGCGAGGGAGCTTGCTCCCGCTCGGCTGCGAAGCAGTCGCACAACATTTGGAGGTCGCTACGCTACCCAGCGGGAGCAAGCTCCCTCGCCACAATGACCGCGTCGCAACATCCCTGTTTTTTTTCAGACATGAAAAAGCCCGCGGCGACGGCGGGCTTTTTCAGCAAGCGCGAAGCAGGCTCAGATAGGCCGGCTGCCGTACTTGTTGTCTGGCTTCTTGGGCGGATCGGCGACCACGTTGGCCTCCACTTCCTGCACCTTGCCACCACGCGCAAGGAACTCTTCCATGGCCTTGGCCAGGGCATCGCGCTCCTTGTTCTTGGCTTCGACACTCGGCAGTTCATCAACCGATACCGCGGCCTTGGCCTTGCCTTTGGCAGTCGGCGCGGGCGCATCACCGCCGTCGTCGTCAGCAACGTCTTCCGCTGCTGCTTCCAGGCCTTCTTCGGCCTCGTCTTCGTCGCCTACTTCGAGGTCGTCGTTTTCCAGATCATCGTCGCTCATGTTCTACCTCATGACTTGCGAAAAGCAGATTAGTTATAGCCCAGCTTTGCCCTCTGTCGAAGGCTGCCGGAAAAAAATCAACAGCCGCTGCTGACCAGCGGTTATGCCCCATCACCGTACAAGGTGGCGAGGACTTTACGAGCACCGCCATGATCACGGTGCTCGCCCAGATAAACACCTTGCCAGGTCCCTAACGCCAATCGGCCTGCCGAGATCGGCAAACTGAGCTGACAGCCAAGTACGCTGGCCTTGAAGTGCGCCGGGAGGTCGTCCAGGCCTTCGTCGTTATGCTCATAGCCGTCTGTTCCTTGTGGGATCAGACGATTGAAAAATCGTTCGAAGTCGCGACGTACCGCCGGATCGGCGTTCTCGTTGATGGTCAACGACGCCGAGGTATGCTGCAGCCACAAATGCAACAGACCGACCCGGCACGCCTTGAGTTCAGGCAAGCCGGCGAGTAACTCGTCCGTTACCAGATGAAAGCCCCGGGGCCTTGCCCGCAGGGTTATCAGAGTCTGTTGCCACATACAGTTCTCCGCACGTTCGGGGCGCATTCTAGCGCGCTCTGGGAAAAAACAAAGGGCCTAATAATCCTCCAGTCATGTAAGCCATCGACGGTACAAAAACACGTGTCGTAAACACCGCCAAAGCTGTAAGAAAAAACCTTTCAGCGCTTACTTCAATGACAAATTGCAGACAAAAAAATGCCCGGCAAGCCGGGCAAGTTTTTCAATGCGCGTGCTTACAAGTTGTAGCCGCGTTCGTTGTGAAGCGCCAGATCGATGCCGACAGCCTCTTCTTCTTCGGTGATACGCAGGCCCATGACGGCGTCGAGTACCTTGAGAATGATGAAAGTGACGATCGCGGTGTAGATCACCGTGAAGCCCACGCCTTTGCACTGAATCCACACTTGTGCGGCGATGTCGGTCACGGTGCCGAAGCCACCCAGCGACGGCGCAGCGAACACACCGGTCAGGATCGCGCCGAGGATACCGCCGATACCATGCACGCCAAAGGCGTCGAGGGAATCGTCATAACCGAGTTTGCGTTTCAGGGTGGTGGCGCAGAAGAAGCACACCACGCCTGCAGCCAGACCGATCACCAATGCGCCCATCGGGCCAACGGTGCCCGCGGCCGGAGTGATGGCAACCAGGCCGGCAACCACACCCGAGGCGATGCCCAATGCGCTTGGTTTGCCGTGGGTGATCCACTCGGCGAACATCCAGCCCAGTGCGGCAGCGGCGGTGGCGATCTGGGTCACCAGCATCGCCATGCCGGCAGTGCCATTGGCCGCAGCGGCGGAACCGGCGTTGAAACCGAACCAGCCGATCCACAGCATGGCTGCGCCCATCAGGGTGTAACCGAGGTTGTGCGGCGCCATCGGGGTGGTCGGGAAGCCTTTGCGCTTGCCCAGTACCAGGCAGGCGATCAGACCGGCCACACCGGCGTTGATGTGCACCACGGTGCCACCGGCGAAGTCGAGCACACCCCAGTCCCACATCAGGCCGCCGTTGCCGGACCAGACCATGTGTGCGATCGGCGCATAAACCAGGGTGAACCAGATGCCCATGAAGATCAGCATCGCGGAGAACTTCATCCGCTCGGCGAATGCACCGACGATCAGCGCCGGGGTGATGATCGCAAACGTCATCTGGAAGGTGATGAACACCGCTTCAGGGAACAGCGCCGCCGGGCCGGTCAGGCTGGCTGGCGTGACCCCGGCGAGGAAAGCCTTGCCCATGCCGCCGAAGAACGAGTTGAAGTTGACGACGCCCTGCTCCATGCCGGTGGTGTCGAACGCGATGCTGTAGCCATAAATGACCCACAGGACGCTGATCAGACCGGTAATGGCGAAGCACTGCATCATCACGGAAAGAATGTTTTTCGACCGAACCATGCCGCCGTAGAACAGCGCGAGGCCGGGAATGGTCATGAACAGCACGAGGGCTGTCGAGGTCATCATCCAGGCGGTGTCGCCGGAGTTGAGGACTGGGGCTGCCACTTCGTCTGCCGCCATGGCCAGGCCGGGCATTACGAGGGACAACAGGGCTCCTAGCCCTGCGATTTTACGCAGAGTCATATTGTTTTCTCCTGGGGCGTTGGGTTTGTGGCGGCTTAGATTGCGTCGGTATCGGTTTCGCCGGTACGGATGCGAATCGCCTGTTCCAGATTGACCACGAAGATCTTGCCGTCACCGATCTTGCCGGTGTTGGCGGCCTTGGTTATCGCTTCGATAACCCGGTCGAGATCCTTGTCGTCAATGGCGACATCAATCTTCACCTTTGGCAGGAAATCGACCACGTACTCCGCGCCACGATACAGCTCGGTGTGACCCTTCTGCCGACCGAAGCCTTTGACTTCAGTAACGGTAATGCCCTGCACGCCGATCTCGGACAACGACTCGCGCACGTCGTCCAACTTGAACGGCTTGATGATGGCAGTGACTAGCTTCATGAAAACTCTCTCCCGAATTGGTGGACTTGCCCCAGGAAAACAAACCCGTCTCAAGTCTAAGCGCAGTGCCTGGCTTTGTAACGCATCGTCGGCTCTGACTTGCCCGTCCGACGCCAGTTAACCGCTCCTTGCGAAACACTTCCCCGTTTCGCCTGGCGCACTGCATTCGTCACAGCGACTGCATCAGTGCATGGGTCACTAGCGTCTAAGCAGAAAGCTTGCCATCTCCGCAAAATCCTCTGTTTTCAAGCCCTTGCTCGCAGATGACCAGATCATCACCACAATGCCCGACGCGATACGCACAACAACGGTGCGATGCCGTCCGTCCGCATGCGCGAAAAGCGTGCATCCATTGCCCACGAAAATGACTATAGACACTGCGTGATACACTGCCTGCCATTGTTATCAGGACCTCTTCCCATGCTCGCGCCCAAAGACTTCCTCGACGCCCTGACCGGCACCGCCTCCCGCCTCTTCAGTGGCGACACGCCTCTGCCGAAAGCTGAAATCGAAAGTCAGTTCAAAATGTTGCTGCAGAGCGGCTTCAGCAAACTGGATCTGGTGAGTCGCGAAGAGTTTGATAGCCAGATGGTGGTGCTGGCGCGCACGCGGGCACGGTTGGAAGCGCTTGAAGCGAAGGTTGCGGAACTGGAAGCGAGGCTCACTCCTCCAGCCGAGTGACGCCGCAAGCCCTGTAAGAGCGAGCCTGCTCGCGATTGAAGGTCGGAACAACCTTCCGCTTCGCTTGCAGGAGCTGCTGCAGGCTCCGATCTATTGATCCCAAACCCGGCATCCCAGAATGGCTCGCAACATCCCGTGAAATTTTGCCTTCACTCCCGCCACGCGAAACTCTCATCTCCTGACTACCCTTGAAGAACCGCAGGAAGCGGCCCCTGTACATTTCAAGGAACACCATGTCCCTCTCCATCGTCCACAGTCGCGCCCAGATTGGCGTGGAAGCCCCCGCTGTCACCGTCGAAGTCCATCTGGCCAATGGCTTGCCCTCCCTGACCATGGTCGGGCTGCCCGAGGCGGCGGTGAAGGAGAGCAAGGATCGGGTGCGCAGCGCGATCATCAATTCCGGGCTGCAGTTTCCGGCGCGGCGGATCACCTTGAATCTGGCTCCGGCGGATCTGCCCAAGGATGGCGGGCGGTTTGATCTGGCGATTGCTTTGGGGATTCTGTCGGCGAGTGTGCAGGTGCCATGTCTGACACTGGACGAGGTGGAATGCTTGGGCGAGTTGGCGTTGTCAGGAGCGGTACGGCCGGTACGCGGCGTGCTGCCGGCAGCACTGGCGGCGCGCAAGGCTGGTCGTGCGCTGGTGGTACCGCGAGCGAATGCCGAGGAGGCGTGTCTGGCCTCGGGGTTGAAGGTCTACGCCGTGGATCATTTGCTGGAAGCGGTGGCGCATTTCAACGGGCATACGCCGGTTGAGCCGTATGTGTCTGACGGGTTGATGCATGCCAGCAAGCCTTATCCCGACTTGAATGAAGTGCAGGGGCAACTGGCTGCCAAACGGGCATTGCTGATTGCTGCTGCGGGGGCGCATAACCTGTTGTTCAACGGGCCTCCGGGAACCGGTAAAACATTGTTGGCCAGCCGGTTGCCGGGGCTGCTGCCACCCCTGGCCGAGAGCGAGGCTTTGGAGGTGGCGGCGATTCAGTCAGTTGCCAGTGGCGCGCCGCTGACTCATTGGCCGCAGCGCCCATTCCGTCAACCGCACCACTCGGCATCGGGGCCAGCCTTGGTTGGTGGCAGCTCGAAACCGCAACCCGGCGAAATAACCCTGGCCCACCACGGCGTGCTTTTTCTGGACGAACTGCCGGAATTTGATCGCAAGGTATTGGAGGTATTACGCGAGCCGCTGGAGTCCGGGCATATCGTCATTGCCCGGGCCAAGGATCGCGTACGTTTTCCGGCACGCTTCCAGTTGGTAGCGGCGATGAATCCGTGCCCCTGCGGATATCTTGGCGAGCCGAGCGGCAAGTGTTCGTGCACGCCGGACATGGTGCAGCGCTATCGCAACAAGTTGTCAGGACCGCTGCTCGACCGAATCGATCTACACCTGACGGTGGCGCGTGAAGCGACGGCGTTGAACCCGCAGGTGAAGCCTGGAGAAGACAGTGCCAGCGCCGCTGCTTTGGTGGCAGAGGCTCGAGAACGACAGCAGAAACGCCAGGGTTGTGCCAACGCGTTTCTCGATCTGCCGGGGCTGAAGCGACACTGCCAGTTATCCACAGCTGATGAGAAATGGCTGGAGTCAGCCTGTGAACGGCTGACATTGTCGCTGCGTTCGGCGCATCGTTTACTCAAGGTCGCCCGGACACTGGCCGACCTTGAGCAAGTCGATACCATCAAACGTGAGCACCTTGCCGAAGCGCTGCAATACCGGCCAGCGACGCCTTAATGTTCGGTCAGGTCAACCAGCGGTGTCTGCCGCAATTCGGTTTCTCTCCCGGCCTGAATCTCGGTCACACGCTTCAAGGCGTTATCCACAGCGTCTTTGTCCGCGAGCAGGCTGTAGCTGATCTGAAACTGTTTGTGTTCCTTCGATGCAATGGTAGGCACCAGATTTAGCGGTCGCTGATAGCGACGGTTGTAGGAAAAACTGGTACCCGGTTCAAGGCCGGTGACATAGCCCTGCCCTTGGGTATCGGTGTTTTTCCACAGGGAAAATACGGGCAACTGCTGGGTATTGAAGCCAACGGAAACACCGAGGCTTCCAGCCTGGTTGTGCAAAACAGTCAGGGTTTCGCCTTTGGCGTCAGCATAGGGCACGACGTTATAGACGGTTTCGTCGTAATCCTTGGTCGGCCCGCGATATGTATTCCAGTCCGCCAAATCGCCCTTGGCCTTGTCGTTGAAGGGCGAAACCTGTTTAACCGGCGCGGCAAAACGTGCGCCCTGTTCAAGGAACGGCCTACTGAAGTTGCTGTGGTAAAGCGTCTGGTATTCCTTTGGATAATCGCCGTTGTTGGTCAGCGTATCGTTGAGTACGAAACGCACGCTGCCGGGCTGGGTGACCAGTTCAGTGACAACCGAAAAGTCGACTTTCTTGAAGGCCTGCTCTTTCAGCTCGCCGCGAAGGCTGATGGCGTAGGGTGGTTTTTCGTCGATGTGCAGCGTGACGGTACTGGCCGGGATGTTGGCAGCGCGACCGTGCAACGTCAGCAGCTCACCATTGTCCATGCCGGGATGGCCGACCCATTCGTAACCGCAGCGGGTCACCAGTTCATTGAAGCCTTCCAGCCAGCCCAGACCACCGCGCCCGCTGAGTTCGATGAAGGCCGGATTGACCACGTCCTTGACGGGCGAATCCCAACCCATGCGCACGTTGCCAACAGAGGCGTGCAGGACATTCATGCCCCGGGTCGGCACCACCGAGAGTTTCATTGTGCCGTTATCGATATCAACGATGCTGACACCTTCCTGCCGCCCACCGTGCAACGTGCGCAGGCTCACGGAAAAGGGTTTATCGGTTTTCACGCCAAGCTGCTCACTGGTGATGGTCCAGTTTTGCGCGGGCTTGTCAGCATCGAGAAGGACGTAATCCCAGGCCATGGCGTGGGTAGCAGCGGACAGCGCGCCGAGGGCGACGGCAAGTTTGAGCGGGGACATGGCAGCAGCCTTTATTGGAGTTGTGCCATTTTTATAGCGCTGCGGAAACGTTTCAGCAAGTAAGAAAAACAGGTTTGACGCTGCGATAACTCAACAATCGACACTGATGCCTTCGCGAGCAGGCCCTTACCCTATCCTGTGTAATACGGACGGTGTGAGGGCGAGTTCGCACGCAAAGTCTATGTCAGCAACACCTCACCGAAACCGATCAACCTCGGAACGCAGATCCGCCGCCAGTTTCTCCAGCTCTTTGGCGGTCACTGCCAGATTGGCCACCACTTCACGCTGTTCACTGTTGGCCAACGCAATGCTCTGCAAATTGCTGCTGAGCAAGGTCGCGGTGCTGCTCTGCTCTTGGGTCGCCGTGGTGATCGCAGCGAATTGCTGGCCGGCCGAGCGACTTTGTTCGTCGATGCGCGCCAATGCCGTAGCGACGTTGGCGTTACGCGACAAGCCTTCCTGCATCAGCACGTTGCCCTGCTCCATGGTGCTGATGGCATTGCCGGTTTCCTGCTGGATGCTCTGGATCATGCCGGAGATTTCGTCAGTCGCCTGGCGGGTACGGGATGCCAGGTTACGGACTTCGTCAGCCACCACCGCAAAGCCACGACCCTGCTCGCCGGCGCGGGCGGCTTCGATCGCCGCGTTCAGCGCCAGCAGGTTGGTTTGTTCGGCAATCGAGGTAATCACGCCGACGATGCCGCCGATTTCCTGGGAGCGCTGACCCAGGGTGTTGATCACCGTTGCAGTGCTGTTCAACGCCCCGGCGATTTGCTCCAGAGACGAGGACGCTTCATCCATCGACGTTCGACCGATTTGCGTCTGTTGCGCATTTTCCTGAGCCAGACGCTGGGTGTTGCCCATGTTGTCGGCGATGTTCAGGGACGTGGCGCTGAATTCTTCGACGGCACCGGCCATGCTGGTGATCTCGCCCGACTGCTGCTCCATGCCTTCGTAGGCACCACCGGACAGCCCCGAGAGCGCCTGGGCGCGACTGTTGACCTCTACCGAAGCCTTGCGGATGTGCTCGACCATCGTCGACAGCGCCTGGCTCATTTGGTTGAAGGCGCGGGCCAGTTGACCGATCTCGTCGTTGCTCGACACGTTCAAGCGCACGCTCAAATCACCGGCACCCAATGCTTCGGCCTGACGCACCAGATCACCCAACGGCGCGAGTTTGCTGCGCAATAACCAGACCGCCGAACCCACCGCAATCAGCATCGCCAGCAAACTGCCGATTGCCAACTGAATACCGACGCTCCAGGTCACGGCGCTGATTTCGGTTTTCGGCATGCTCGCCACCACCGACCACGGCCCCCCCTCGAACGGCACGGCGATGCTGTAGAAGTCTTCGGTCTTGTCGCTCCAGAACTCGCCTTTACCCGGGGTTTTCGCCAGCTCATTGATGGCCGGGACAGCCTGGTCCAGGGCTTCTACACCGGCAATCGGCACCAGCCATTTGTTTTGCTCATCCAGCAGCGCCAGCGAACCGGTCTGGCCGATGCGGAAGCGCTTGAGGTTTTCGAACTGGGCCTTCTGCGCATCGGTGTAATCAAAACCTACGTACAACACCGCGAACACCTTGCCGCTGCTGTCACGCAGCGGCGTGTACTGCGACATGTAAAAACGTTCAAAAAGCAGGGATCGACCGACGAAGCTCTGCCCCGCCATCAATCGAGCATAGGCCGGGTTCGCATGATCGAGCACCGTACCGATGGCGCGGCTGCCGTCCTGCTTGGTGACGTTGGTGCTGACGCGAATGAATTCTTCGCCGCTGCGCACGAACACCGTGGCCACACCCGCGGTCATCTGCTTGAACTCATCAACTTCCTTGAAGTTGTTGTTGAGCACTTCGCTTCCCAGGTGCAGGCCCGGCGTCTGCGTGCCCGCCACATTCACCGGTTCATCCGGGTGCACGGTAAGGCCCGCGCTGAAGCGCTTCTCGAACAGCCCTGCCAGGCGTTGGGTGCTTTCGCGCAATGTGCCGTGGAAAGTACTCAACTGATCGGCCAGCAATCGGGCCTCACTGGCCAAGTGCTCTTCGCGGGTCGCCAGGTTGGCCGTGTCCAGCGAACGCAGGGCGAACAAAGTACTGCCGGTGATGACAATGGCCAGTATCACGGCAAGCGCGAGACCAAGCTGTGAGGCGATCCGGGCACGAGGTTGAGACATGACAGCTCCTGGCCGAGCGACTGGATCATCCCGACCCCAATGCTCAGCAACATTTCTAATAATGGACAATATGTCGAACCTGCACGAAGGTCCTAACATGCAGATTTTCGGCGGCAAATCGAGATACTTGAGTAATTCGCCGGGATATAGCTTAAAGCCATCACCCAGGCAGCTCTATCGATTCAGCTCAATCGGTGGACATCCGGCAATTCCATGGCTCGTACTTCGCTCTGCAGGAAGTCGCCAAGACGGCGCAAACGTTCGCCTCCCGGGCGCGTTTTCGGCCAGACAAGGTAATAATGCTCACCGCTGGCGACGGCCGTCGGCCACGGCAGACTCAACCGCCCCTGGGCGACATCTTCCGCCACCATCAGCAGATCCCCCATGGAAACACCGTATCCTCGCGCGGCGGCGATCATGCCCAACTCCAGCGTGTCGAAGACCTGCCCACCCTTGAGCGACACTTGATCAGTCAAGCCCATATGCTCCAGCCAATTGCGCCAGTCGCGCCGATCGGGCGTTGGATGTAAGAGTTCGGCACTGGCCAGACGCGCTACGTCCCAGGGTTGATCCTTCAGAAGATTCGGTGCGCCCACAGGAATGAGTTCTTCAGGGAACAGGAAACTTGCCTCCCAGTCCGGAGGAAAGTTCCCGTTGCTGAGGATGACAGCGCAGTCGAACGGTTCATGGTTGAAATCCACCGAATCAACGTCCATCCAGGCACTGGTCAATTGCACTTCATTACCCGGTTGCAGGTGCCGAAATCGACTGAGCCGCGCCAGCAGCCAGCGCATGGTCAGGGTCGACGGCGCCTTCATGCGCAGGATGTCATCTTCGGCGCGCAGGGTATTGCAGGCTCGCTCAAGTGCTGTGAAGCCCTCGCGTATGCCCGGCAGGATCAGTCGCGCCGATTCGGTCAGTTGCAGGTTGCGGCCACTGCGATGAAACAAGCGGCAGGCAAAATGCTCTTCGAGCGTACGAATATGCCGGCTGACTGCGCTTTGGGTAATCGACAGCTCTTCGGCTGCGCGGGTAAACGAACTATGCCGCGCCGCCGCTTCGAATGCGCGCAGGGCATACAAGGGAGGAAGACGACGTGACATTGGGAATGCTCCTACAGCGGGACTTGGCCACCCTAGCAGAAACTCTGCAGCATGAGTTTGAATCATGCCATCCATCCTTTTTATCCCTTTGTGCAAACCCCGTGAAGCGCCGAGAATCGGTGCTTTCCTCTTCACGTTGATGATCGAGCCTGATGACCATGCAGCATCCAGCACGTACTGAACTCTGGGCCATCCTGCGGCTGGCGGGGCCGTTGATTGCCTCACAGTTGGCGCACATGCTGATGGTGCTCACCGACACCTTGATGATGGCCCGCCTGAGTCCCGAGGCGCTGGCCGGTGGCGGGCTGGGTGCGGCGACGTATTCGTTCGTGTCGATTTTCTGCATTGGCGTGATCGCGGCGGTCGGCACACTGGTGGCGATCCGTCAGGGCGCGGGCGACATTCTTGGCGCGGCCCGACTGACCCAGGCCGGAGTGTGGTTGGCCTGGCTGATGGCGCTGGGCGCCGGGTTACTGCTGTGGAACCTCAAACCGGTGTTGCTGCTGTTCGGCCAGACCGAAAGCAACGTACAAGCGGCGGGGCAATTTCTGATCTTTTTGCCGTTCGCCCTGCCCGGTTATCTGAGTTTCATGGCCTTGCGCGGCTTCACCAGCGCCATCGGCCGCGCGACACCGGTGATGGTTATCAGCCTGGGCGGCACGGTGGCCAACTTCCTGCTCAACTACGCGTTGATCACCGGCATGTTCGGCCTGCCGAAACTCGGTTTGATGGGCATCGGCCTGGTCACCGCGATTGTCGCCAACCTCATGGCCCTGGCGCTGGCATGGCACATTCGCCGGCATCCTGCGTACGAGGCGTATCCGCTGCGCCAGGGGTTGCTGCGGCTCAACCGACAGTATTTGAAGGAGCTGTGGCGACTGGGTCTGCCGATTGGCGGCACCTATGCAGTGGAAGTCGGACTGTTTGCGTTCGCGGCGTTGTGCATGGGCACCATGGGCAGCACCCAACTGGCGGCGCACCAGATCGCCCTGCAAATCGTCTCGGTGGCGTTCATGGTCCCGGCGGGCATCTCCTACGCCATCACCATGCGCATCGGTCAGCATTACGGCGCCGGGCAATTGCTCGATGCGCGACTGGCCGGCCGGGTCGGCATCGCCTTCGGTGCGGCGGCGATGCTGTGTTTCGCAATGGTCTTCTGGCTGCTGCCGAATCAGTTGATCGGCCTGTTCCTGGACCACAACGACCCGGCGTTCCGTGAAGTCATCAATCTGGCCGTGAGCCTCTTGGCGGTAGCGGCGTGGTTCGAGCTGTTCGACGGCACGCAAACCATTGCCATGGGCTGCATTCGCGGGCTCAAGGATGCCAAGACCACGTTCCTGGTCGGCCTGGGATGCTATTGGCTGATCGGCGCACCGGCCGCATGGTGGATGGCGTTCCATTTGAACTGGGGGCCGACGGGCGTCTGGTGGGGCCTGGCGCTGGGACTGGCTTGCGCGGCGGTCAGTTTGACGCTGGCGTTTGAGTGGAAGATGAAGCGGATGATTCGGCGGGAGCCAACACTCGAGGAAGGTTTCCGGATGGCTCAACCTGACTGAAATCCCCGAGGATTGTGTGGCGAGGGCGCTTGCTCCCGCTCGGCTGCGCAGCTGTCGCAAAGCTTTTGGGGTCGCTGCGCGACCCAGCGGGAGCAAGCTCCCTCGCCACCCAAAGCGCGTTCCTGCAAGCGTTACGGTTACACCACCACTTCCAGCGCCGGCTGCTGGCTGCTGCCAAACATCAGGTACTCCACCAGGTCCGCCAGCGCCAACGGCTTGCTGATCAGATAGCCCTGCACTTGATCGCATTCGAACCCGCGCAACAATTCCAGTTGCTCTGGCGTTTCCACGCCTTCGGCGACGACTTCGAGATTGAGGTTGTGCGCCAGGTTGATCATCGCGTGGACCAGTTTGCGGTTCTCTTCGCGCTGTTCCATGCCGCCGACAAAGCTCTTGTCGATCTTCAGCAAAGTGATCGGCAGGCTGTTGAGGTGCACGAACGATGAGAACCCGGTGCCGAAGTCGTCGAGGGAGAAGCGCACGCCCAGACGCCCGAGGGCATCCATGGTTTGCTTCACCAGATCGCTACGACGCATCACCGCGGTTTCGGTCAATTCGAATTCCAGCCACTGTGCCTCGACGCCGCGCTCGGCAATCAACCGGCTCAAGGTCGAAAGCAACTGGCTGTCCTGGAATTGACGGAACGACAAGTTGATCGCCATGTGCAACGGCGGCAAACCCAGTTCCAGCAATGCCTGCATGTCACGCAGGGCACGGGAAATCACCCAGTAACCCAGCGGCACGATCAGGCCGCTTTGTTCGGCCAGCGGCACGAATTCGCTTGGCGGCAACAACCCGCGTTCAGCGTGACGCCAGCGCACGAGCGCTTCGAGACCGACGATCTGCCCGTCCTCAAGGTTCAGGCGTGGCTGGTAATGCAGTTCCAGCTCATCGCGGCGCAACGCCCGGCGCAGCTCGGTTTCGAGATCGGCAATGCTGCGGGCATTGCGATTGATGCGTTCGTTGAAGATGTGGAAGGTGCAGCCTTGAGTGCTCTTGGCCTGCTGCATGGCAATGTGCGCATGCCACATCAACGGGTCGGCACCGGCTTGGGCACGGGCATGGGCGATGCCCAGGCTGGAACCGATCAACAGGCTTTCGCCGTCGACCCAGTAGGGCTCGGCCAGCGCTTCGGTGATGCGTTCGGCCATCCATTCGGCGCGCTGAGGGGCGCGGCGGGTATCGATCAGCAAAGCGAACTCATCGCTGCCCAGCCGCGCCAGTTGATCACCGGCTTCGAGCTGGCTTTTGAGCCGGGCGACCACTTGCAGGATCAACCGGTCGCCCGCCTGATGGCCAAGGGCGTCGTTGGCATGACGGAAGTTATCGAGGTCGAGATGCCCGAGCGCCAGACCGCGACCGTCGTTTTCCGCCAGGCGCGCCGTCAGCAGGGTCTGGAAGCCCTGGCGGTTGGCAATACCGGTGAGCGGATCTTGCTCGGCCAGGCGTTGCAAAGTGGTCTCCAGCACGCCCCGCTCGCGCACATGCCGCAGACAGCGGCGCAGCATGCCGGGGTCGAGATGCTCGCGAACCAGCCAGTCGCTGACGCCGTCGGGCGGTGTGAGCGGCTCGTGCTCAAGCAGCAACACCGTCGGCAGACAGCAACGGCCCGGCGCCGGCTGAAGAGCCGGGATCGTCAATAACACCGCACTGCGGTTGTCATCGAACAGACTGCTGACCGACTCCCAACTCGGCGCGCTGATGAGCACGGCCGAGCTCCCCATCGGAGCCAGACACTCGCGCAACAACGCTGCCCACGCTGGCTCTTCGGCCAGTAGCAGCAAACGCAAGGGTTCGACAGGCGTAGACAAGCTAGCTCCCTAGACTCTGCAAAGATGTAGGCGACGGGCATTATGCCGTGCCGACAACTAATGACAATGACATCAGTTATCAAACGAGGTCTTTGTATCCGGAATTACGAACATTAGACGCAAATCCGTTGCGCATCCTGCGTGAAAGTAACAAAAGCGGCAATTAGAGATCGCGTGTTGCGTCACAAGTCGGAGAGAGCAGCACAATTTGCTGAGCCTGTTAAAATGCCGGCCCATTTCGTGACTGACTCCTGAATTTACCTATGTCCCGACTCAATCCCCGGCAGCAAGAAGCCGTGAGCTACGTCGGCGGCCCTCTTTTGGTGCTCGCCGGTGCAGGCTCCGGCAAGACCAGCGTGATCACGCGCAAAATCGCGCACCTGATCCAGAACTGCGGCATCCGCGCCCAGTACATCGTCGCCATGACCTTTACCAACAAGGCCGCCCGCGAGATGAAGGAACGGGTCGGCACCCTGCTGCGTGCCGGTGAAGGTCGCGGGCTGACGGTCTGCACCTTCCACAACCTGGGCCTGAACATCATCCGCAAGGAACACGTGCGGCTGGGCTACAAACCGGGCTTCTCGATCTTCGACGAGACAGACGTCAAGGCCCTGATGACCGACATCATGCAGAAGGAATACTCGGGCGACGACGGTGTCGACGAGATCAAGAACATGATCGGCGCCTGGAAAAACGACCTGATCCTGCCGGCCCAGGCCCTGGAAAACGCGCGTAACCCCAAAGAGCAGACCGCTGCCATCGTCTACACCCACTACCAGCGCACGCTCAAGGCGTTCAACGCGGTGGACTTCGACGACCTAATCCTGCTGCCGGTAAAACTGTTCGAAGAACATGCCGACATCCTGGAAAAGTGGCAGAACAAGGTGCGCTACCTGCTGGTGGACGAATACCAGGACACCA
>NZ_RCNW01000305.1:0-5662 GCF_004307605.1 Pseudomonas sp. Sample_24 | reverse complement strand
GAAAAGTGGCAGAACAAGGTGCGCTACCTGCTGGTGGACGAATACCAGGACACCAACGCCAGCCAGTATTTGCTGGTGAAAATGCTCATCGGCAAGCGCAACCAGTTCACCGTGGTGGGCGACGACGACCAGTCGATCTACGCCTGGCGTGGCGCGCGCCCGGAAAACCTGATGCTGCTCAAGGACGACTACCCGTCCTTGAAAGTGGTGATGCTGGAGCAGAACTACCGCTCCACCAGCCGCATCCTGCGCTGCGCCAACGTGCTGATTTCGAACAACCCGCACGAATTTGAAAAGCAGCTGTGGAGTGAAATGGGCCACGGCGACGAGATCCGCGTGATCCGCTGCCGCAACGAGGACGCCGAAGCCGAGCGCGTGGCCATGGAAATCCTCAGCCTGCACTTGCGCACCGACCGTCCGTACAGCGATTTCGCGATCCTTTATCGCGGCAACTACCAGGCCAAGTTGATCGAGCTGAAATTGCAGCACCACCAGGTGCCGTATCGCCTGTCCGGCGGCAACAGCTTTTTCGGCCGTCAGGAAGTGAAGGACCTGATGGCCTACTTCCGCCTGATCGTGAACCCGGACGACGACAACGCCTTCCTGCGGGTGATCAACGTGCCGCGTCGCGAGATCGGCTCGACCACCCTGGAAAAACTCGGCAACTATGCGACCGAGCGCAAGATCTCGATGTACGCCGCCACCGACGAAATCGGCCTGGGTGAGCATCTGGACAGCCGCTTCACCGATCGCCTGTCGCGTTTCAAGCGCTTCATGGACAGGGTCCGCGAGCAGTGTGCCGGCGAAGATCCGATCTCGGCGCTGCGCAGCATGGTCATGGACATCGACTACGAGAACTGGCTGCGCACCAACAGCTCCAGCGACAAGGCCGCCGACTACCGCATGGGTAACGTCTGGTTCCTGATCGAGGCGTTGAAAAACACCCTGGAGAAGGACGAAGAAGGCGAGATGACCGTCGAGGACGCCATCGGCAAACTGGTCTTGCGCGACATGCTCGAGCGTCAGCAGGAAGAAGAAGACGGCGCCGAAGGCGTGCAGATGATGACCTTGCACGCCTCCAAGGGCCTGGAATTCCCCTACGTGTTCATCATGGGCATGGAAGAGGAAATCCTCCCGCACCGCTCCAGTATCGAAGCCGATACCATCGAAGAAGAACGCCGCCTGGCCTACGTGGGCATCACCCGCGCGCGCCAGACCCTGGCCTTTACCTTCGCTGCCAAGCGCAAGCAGTACGGCGAGATCATCGATTGCGCGCCGAGCCGCTTCCTCGATGAGTTGCCACCGGACGACCTCGCCTGGGAAGGCAACGACGATACCCCGACCGAAGTCAAAGCCGTGCGCGGAAACAACGCATTGGCGGATATACGCGCGATGTTAAAGCGCTAGAATTGACACTTTTATTGACACCTTCGGCGCAAAAGGCGCCAACAGAGGACAGCTTCATGGAAGCACTGCACCAGAAAATTCGTGAACAAGGCATCGTGCTTTCCGACCAGGTCCTGAAAGTCGACGCCTTTCTGAACCACCAGATCGACCCGGCCCTGATGAAGCTGATCGGCGACGAGTTCGCCTCGCTGTTCAAGGACTCGGGCATCACCAAGATCGTCACCATCGAAGCCTCGGGCATTGCACCGGCGATCATGACCGGCCTGAACCTCGGTGTACCGGTGATTTTCGCCCGCAAGCACCAGTCCCTGACCCTGACCGAAAACCTGCTGTCGGCGACCGTCTACTCGTTCACCAAGCAGACCGAAAGCACCGTGGCGATCTCCCCGCGCCACCTGACCAGCAGCGACCGCGTGCTGATCATCGATGACTTTCTGGCCAACGGTAAGGCATCCCAGGCGCTGATCTCGATCATCAAGCAGGCTGGCGCGACCGTAGCCGGCCTGGGCATCGTGATCGAGAAATCGTTCCAGGGTGGGCGTGCCGAGTTGGATTCTCAGGGCTATCGCGTGGAATCGCTGGCGCGCGTCAAGTCGCTGAAAGATGGCGTTGTGACCTTCATCGAATAACCACACCGCAAATCACTGTGGGAGCTGGCTTGCCAGCGATGGCGGCCAGACAGCCAACGAAGATGTTGAATGTCAGGGCCTCATCGCTGGCAGGCCAGCTCCCACAGTTGTGTTGGGTGGCAGCTATTGCGCGGTAGCCTTCAGGCCGGTTAGCAGGAGGCGTTGATAAAGGTCTTCTTTCAACCCTTCCGGCTGGCTCAGCTGCATCCGCTCCAGGTGTCCGGGAAATGTCGAAGCCTCGGGTGCATCCAGCGCCGCCTTGCCCAACTCCAGAATCTCGCTCAGCTTGAACTTGCTCTTCAACCAGTTCAGCGCCCGCAACACGTCCCGCTCCACTTCGGTGAAATCACAGCCCAACGGATACTCGGGAAACAGCGGCGCATGCCGCGCGGCGATCGCCTGCAAACGTTCAGGGCGGTTGTCGGTAAAGCGCGGATCGAGGTGGAAATCCTTCGGTAGCTTGCCAACCTTTTGCGCCTGTTCGATCAGCCCTGGCTGAAAGCGTGAGTCACTGATATTGAGCAAGGCTTCGATCACTGCTGCATCGGTTTTGCCGCGAAGATCGGCGATGCCGTATTCGGTGACCACAATATCGCGCAGATGCCGCGGAATGGTGCAGTGGCCGTACTCCCAAACAATGTTCGAACTGACCTCGCCCCCCGACTCGCGCCAGCTGCGCAGCAGCAACACCGAGCGCGCGCCTTGCAGTGCATGACCCTGCACCACAAAGTTGTACTGCCCGCCTACGCCGCTGAGCACGCGCCCGTCTTCGAGCTGATCCGCCACGGCAGCCCCCAGCAGGGTCACGGTAAACGCCGTGTTGATGAACCGCGCATCGAGGCGCTGCAAACGCTTGAGTTCTTCCTGACCGTATAGCTCGTTGATGTAGCTGATGCGGGTCATGTTGAATTCGAGCCGCTTGTTTTGCGGCAACTCACGCAAGCGCTCATAGAAACTGCGCGGCCCGAGAAAGAAACCGCCGTGGACCGAGATGCCATCGGTTTGCGCCGCTTCGTCGAGGGTGCCGGCATTCGCCTGCTGCTGGGTCGGCACATCGGGGTACACCTTGCGCCGCACGATGCCCGCATCGGCCAGCACCAGCAGGCCGTTGACGAACATTTCGCTGCAACCGTAAAGGCCTCTGGCGAATGGCTCGATGCCGCCTTCGCGCTCGATCAGTTGCGCCCACTGGCTGAGATTTACATCCGCCAACACTGCCTTGTAACCGTCGTTGTCGGCTTGGCGCGCCAGCAACGCCGCCGTCAGCGCGTCGCCCATGGAACCGATGCCGATCTGCAAAGTACCGCCATCGCGCACCAGTGTGCTGGCATGCAGGCCGATCAGATGATCCTGCAAACCCACCGGCATGTTCGGTGTGGAGAACAGGGTTGTGTTGTCTTTCTCGTCAATCAAAAGGTCAAACGTATCGATCCCGACTTCGGCATCACCGGGCATGTAGGGCAAATCGTTATGCACCTGGCCGACCATCAGAATGGTCTCGCCGGCAGCCCGGCGCCTGGCGATCATCGGCAACAGGTCGAGGGTGATGTCCGGGTTGCAGCTCAGACTCAAGCGATCGGGATGATCAGCGTGGCTGGCAACCAGTTGCGCCACCAGGTTCAACCCGGCGGCGTTGATGTCCCGGGCCGCGTGACTGTAATTGCTGCTGACGTAATCCTGCTGCGCCGCTGCGCTGTTGAGCAGGCTGCCAGGTTGCATGAAGAACTGCTGGATGCGGATATTGACCGGCAAGCTGTCGCGGCGCAGATCGGCTAGAAACTCCAGTTCCGGATAATCGCCGAAGACATTTTCGATGAAGGGCTCGAGAAAGCGCTTTTGCAAGCCGTCGCCCAATGGCGGGCGACCAAGGCACAACGCGGTGTAGATCGTCAGCTGCCGCTGCGGCAACTGCGCCACGCGCCGATACAGCGCGTTGACGAAATGGTTGGGCTTGCCCAGGCCCAGGGGCAGGCCCATGTGAATATGCGCTGGCAACCGCGCCAGTACGTCGTCGACTGCTTGCTCGATAGAACACAGCTGCACCATCCGATCCTCCCTTACATTCCATGACGTGGGGTTGGACCGAGCTTGCCGGGTCTTTGCTGCAATGAACAGTCTTTAAAGTGGGAGCCAGCCTGCTGGCGATAGCGGAGTGTCAGGCAGCAAGGATGTTGTTTGTGCCGACGTCATCGCGGGCAAGCCGCGCTCCCACAGGTTTTGATGTTCGCCGCAGTTTTTGTGCACGGCGCAAACCACCTGCTCGCGATGGTCGTCAACGATAACGCGGAGTGTCTGATGCCCCGTTGCGTCTGTTGGTTTTTTCGCGAGCAGGCTCGCTCCTACAGGGAGGGCGCGGTTTATTTGCAATCGCAGGCACAAAAAAGCCGCTCGCAAGCGGCTTTTTGGCGTCAGAGTCGGGCTGTTACAGACCGGACATCTCTTTGATCGCGCCTTTGAGTTCGTCATCGGTGCAATCGGCGCAAGTGCCTTTAGGCGGCATCGCGTTGATACCGGTAATGGCTTTGGCCAGGATGCCGTCGAGGCCGCCCTGGTGATCGGCACGCTCTTTCCAGGCAGCCTTGTCGCCGATTTTCGGCGCACCCAGCAGGCCGGTACCGTGGCAAGCGTTGCAGTGCTTGGCAATCACATCTTTAGGTGCTTTAGCACCACCACCGCCGCCGGCAGTAGCGGCGACTTCCATGCCCTTGCACTCTTTACCTTGAACACACACCTGGCCGACTGGCTCGAGGCGTTTGGCAATTTCGTCGTTCGTCGCAGCTTGAGCGCTGACAGCCCAGAGGGCCAATACGGTTGCTGGTACGGCCAGCATTTTCATAATTAGATTCACGCGTTCACCCTCAATGGTGGCTAGTCACGCCTACGGCCACGGTTCGCAGGCGGGCGCAAGTATAGCGGTAAGCCCGCGACACTGAAACAACCCCAAAGTCGAAGGGGTCTTGTTGTGCAACGGTAAAACGGCTTGGGTGCCTCGGCCATGCTGGCAGGGCGCCTCTTTTCTTAAAAGTTTGCCGGTGTAGCTGCGCTGATTAGTCGCGCCGGCGCGTCGAACGGATTTCGGAAACGGTGCGGCTTGGTACTTTCAAAGTAGTAGCTATCGCCCGCTTCGAGCACAAAAGTTTCAAGCCCGACGACAAGTTCCAGTCGGCCTTCCACCAGAATTCCGGTTTCCTCGCCCTCATGGGTGAGCATCTCCTCACCGGTGTCGGCGCCTGGCGGGTAGATTTCATTGAGGAACGCGATAGCCCGGCTCGGGTGTGCCCGGCCGACCAGTTTCATGGTCACGGCGCCATCGGAAATATCGATCAGCTCGTTGGCCTTGTAGACGATCTGAGTCGGTATTTCCTGCAGGATTTCTTCGGAAAAGAACTCGACCATGGACATGGGAATCCCGCCCAACACTTTCCTCAGCGAGCTGATCGAGGGGCTGACGCTGTTTTTCTCGATCATCGAAATGGTGCTGTTGGTGACGCCCGCACGCTTGGCGAGCTCACGCTGGGAAAGACCTTTGTGCTTACGGATCGATTGCAGTCGTTCGCCGACCTCCAATGCAGGAGCCTCCAGGGATTCAGTTTGTTGGAATATTGAGCGTTATCATGGCGACAGCG
>NZ_RCNW01000348.1:0-2928 GCF_004307605.1 Pseudomonas sp. Sample_24 | reverse complement strand
CCGAGGTTCAGGCCCAGGGTGCCGGCATCGTCGCGGATGTCCAGTTGATACGGGTTGTGGAATTCCGCCAGCCACTTCAAGGCATCGGCATTGACGTCCTTGTAGTTGATGCCGTAGATCACCACGCCCTTCTCGGCCAGTTTGTTCAGCACCGGGTGCTCGACCCGGCAGGAAATGCACCAGGTGCCCCAGACGTTGACCAGCGCCGGCTTGCCCAGAATGTCGGCGCGGGTCAGGGTTTTATCGCCCTGCACCGCTGGCAGGGAAAACTCCGGGAACGGCTTGCCGATCATGGCCGAAGGCAGCTCGGCCGGGTCCAGGTACAGACCGCGATAGAGGAACACCGCCACCAGCAGAAAAATCGCCAGCGGCAACAACATTAACCAACGCTTCATGCAGTGGCTCCCGACATGCCCAGTGCTTCACGCACGCGGCTTTTGACCTTGACGCGATAACGCCGATCCAGCGCCGCCAGCAACCCGCCCAGGCCCGTGAGCAAGCCACCGAACCAGATCCAGCGCACGAACGGTTTGACGTGCACGCGCACCGCCCAGGCGCCATCGCCCAGCGGCTCGCCCAGTGCGACGTAAAGGTCACGGGTGAAACCGGCGTCGATCCCGGCTTCGGTCATTACCGAGTTCTGCACGGTGTAGAGGCGTTTTTCCGGATGCAGCACGCTGATTTCCTTGCCATCGCGGATCACCCGTACGGTGCCCTTGTCGGACGTGAAGTTCGGACCTTCGAAGTGCTTGGCGCCTTCGAACACGAACTGGTAACCGCCCAAGTCCATCGATTCACCCGGCGCCAGGCGCAGGTCGCGTTCGGCACTGTTCTGGCTCGACAACACCACACCCAGCGCACACACGGCAATCCCCAGGTGCGCCACCTGCATGCCCCAATAGCTGCGGGTCAGGGTTGGCAGGCCTTTGATCAGGCCTTTGTGGCGCGTCTTGTCGAAGATGTCACGCACGCCGGCCAGCAACACCCAGGCGGCGAGCATGAAGGTCGCCAGCACTGCCCAATTGAAATCACCGTAGGCAACGCCGGCCACCACCGCCAGCGCGGCACTGCCGAGCAGCACCGGGGTCAGCATGCTGACCAGCCATTTCACCGGGGTGTCTTTCCAACGCACGATCACGCCGACCGCCATCACAAGCATCAGCAACGCCATCAGTGGAATGAACAGCGCGTTGAAGTACGGCGGGCCGACCGACAGCTTGGCGCCGGTCATGGCATCGAGAATCAACGGGTACAGCGTGCCGAGCAGGATCATCGACGCCGCCACCACCAGCACCAGGTTGTTACCCAGCAGCAAGGTTTCCCGGGACCACAGGTTGAAACCGACCTGACTCTTGACCACCGGTGCGCGCAAGGCGAACAGGGTCAGCGAACCGCCGACCACAAACAGCAGGAAGATCAGGATGAACACGCCGCGTTCCGGGTCGGAGGCGAAGGCGTGAACCGAGGTCAACACACCGGAACGCACGAGGAAAGTGCCCAACAGGCTCAACGAAAACGCAGCAATCGCCAGCAGCACGGTCCAGCTCTTGAACACGCCGCGTTTCTCGGTGACCGCCAGCGAGTGAATCAGCGCCGTGCCCACCAGCCAGGGCATGAACGAGGCGTTTTCCACCGGATCCCAGAACCACCAGCCGCCCCAGCCGAGTTCGTAGTAAGCCCACCACGAACCGAGGGTGATACCGATGCCAAGGAAAGCCCAGGCGACAATGGTCCACGGACGCGACCAACGCGCCCACGCCGCGTCGAGTCGCCCGCCCATCAACGCGGCGATGGCGAAAGCGAAGGCCACGGAGAAACCGACATAGCCCATGTACAGCATCGGCGGGTGCACGATCAGGCCGATGTCTTGCAGCAACGGGTTAAGGTCGGCGCCATCGCCGGGCACTTGCGGCAGGATGCGCTTGAACGGGTTCGACGTGAGAATCAGGAACAGCAGGAAACCGGTGCTGATCATGCCCATCACCGCCAAAACGCGGGCCAGCATGACTTGCGGCAACTGCCGGGAGAACACTGAGACGGCGAAGGTCCAGCCGCCGAGGATCAAGGCCCACAACAGCAATGAACCTTCGTGGGCGCCCCACACCGCGCTGAACTTGTAGTACCACGGCAACGCACTGTTGGAGTTATTGGCCACATAGGCCACGGAGAAGTCATCGACCATGAAGGCGTAGGTCAGGCAACCGAAGGCGAACAGCAAGAACGCGAACTGCCCCCACGCGGCTGGCTGGGCCAGGCTCATCCAGAAACGGTCACCGCGCCAGGCACCGATCAACGGCACCACGGCTTGAACCAGAGCGAAACACAGGGCCAGGATCATGGCCAAATGGCCAAGCTCGGGAATGAAGATGCCGGATGTCATGGATCAACCCTCCTTCGCGGGCGTTGGAGCCGATTGACCGCTGTCTTTCAACGCCTTGGTCACTTCCGGCGGCATGTACTTTTCATCGTGCTTGGCCAGCACTTCATCGGCCACCACTACGCCATCGGCATTGAGTTTGCCCAGGGCAACGATGCCCTGCCCTTCGCGGAACAGGTCCGGGAGGATGCCGCGATAAGCGATGGTCACGGATTTGTTGAAGTCGGTGACGACGAACTTCACGTCCAGCGAATCGCCGGAGCGCTGCAAGGAACCGGCCTCGACCATGCCGCCCGCGCGGATGCGCGTGTCTTGGGGGGCTTCGCCGTTGGCGATCTGGGTCGGTGTGTAAAACAGATTGATGTTCTGCTGCAGGGCACTCAGGGCCAGGCCGACGGCAGCGCCGACGCCGACCAGAATCGCCAGAATGATGATCAGACGCTTTTTACGCAGGGGATTCACTTGCCGTTCTCCCGGCGCAGACGACGCGCCTCTTGTTGCAGATACCGCTTGCGGGCCAGGATCGGCGCCGCCACGTTGAGGGCCAGCAC
>NZ_RCNW01000132.1:0-2930 GCF_004307605.1 Pseudomonas sp. Sample_24 | reverse complement strand
CATTACTGGGCCTTTTGCTCGTCGGTTTTCTTTTTCGGCTGGATCACCATGTCGACGCGCGGACGCGACTCGGTCACCTTGCTACCCGTGGCGCGACCGGCGCTGGCCAGCTTCTTCTGGGTGTCGTAGACGATTTTCTCGCCCTGGGTGACGTTGTTGTCCTTGTCGATGACCTTGGCGCGGTCGATCAGCACCACGCGATTTTGCGAGGCGTGGTACTGGATGGTTACGCCGTAGCCCTGCACGGGTTTGGTGTCGCCCGCGGTCTGCAGTTGCTCGAAGTAGGCCAGGTTGCCCACCGATGTCACCACGTCGATGTCGCCATTCGGAGCGCGTGTCATGGTCACTTTGTTGCCGGTGACCTTCATCGAACCCTGGGTGATGATGACATCGCCCGTGTAGGTGGCAATACCGTTCTTGTCGTCCAGTTGGGCGTCGTCGGCCTGGATGCGAATAGGCTGCTGTTGATCGTCCGGCAGAGCCCAGGCGCTCACGCTTCCCAGTGCAGCGCTCAGACTGAGCAAAATAGGGAGGGTTTTAACGAGCCTCATACTGTCCTCTTACGTTCGATAGCAGGTGTATCCTGCTTTCTTTCAAATACGCTTTCATTCCCTTGCCAGTCGATACACCGCCAGCGCCGTCGATTCTAACGGGTTGCTCGGTCTGCGCATATTGCTGCTGCGGGAACACCGTCATACGAGTGGTGGTGATCAGGGTTCTGCGGTTTTTCTCATCGAAGCGGGTGATGCGTACCGAGTCGATCAGTTCGACCTGGGTGCCGTCTGGATTGACTTCACCCTTATCGCTCTGGACATGCCATGGAAACTGCGTGCCGCGGAACATGTTCAGGTCCGGATTGGTCAGTAGCGTTACTTCAGTCGCTTTCAGGTGCTCGACCTTGTCCGAAGTCATTTCATACTGCAACTTGCCATCGGGCAGGAACTGCACGCTATGGGCATTGATGGCGTAGTAATCAATTGCGCTGTTATCGACCTGCACGACCGGCTTGTCGAGGAAGCGTTCCGGACTGATGTTCCAATAGCCGACCGCGGCGAAAATCGCCGTGATGCAGCCGAACAGCAGTATGTTGCGTATTTTTTTGCTCAGCATGTTTGGCTCACAGGTACGCGGCGTTGGCCGCATCGAGGCGGCCCTGGGCGCGCAGGATCAGTTCGCAGAATTCACGGGCGGCACCTTCTCCACCGCGGGCCATCGTGACGCCGTGGGCGTGCTCGCGCACGAAGCTGGCGGCATTGGCCACAGCCATGCCCAAACCGACGCGGCGAATCACCGGCAGGTCCGGCAGGTCGTCACCGAGGTAGGCGACCTGTTCATAGCTTAAGCCTAATTGCTCAAGAAGACCGTCGAGAACCACCAGTTTGTCTTCGCGCCCCTGGAACAGATGAGGAATGCCGAGGTTTTTTGCCCGACGTTCGACCACCGGGGTCTTGCGGCCGCTGATGATGGCGGTCTGTACGCCGGCGTTCATCAGCATTTTGATGCCTTGCCCGTCGAGCGTATTGAATGTCTTGAATTCACTGCCATCTTCAAGGAAATACAGGCGACCGTCGGTGAGAACGCCGTCGACGTCGAAAACCGCCAGTTTGATTGCCTGGCCGCGTTGCAACAGGTCGGCACTCATTACATTACCCCCGCGCGCAGCAAGTCGTGCATGTTCAAGGCGCCGACCGGACGGTCTTCGTCGTCAACCACGACCAGTGCGTTGATCTTGTGGTCTTCCATGATTTTCAGGGCCTCGGCGGCGAGCATTTCGGCGCGGGCAGTCTTGCCGTGGGCGGTCATGACCTGATCGATCGTGACGCTATGGATGTCGATGCTGCGGTCCAGGGTGCGGCGCAAATCACCGTCGGTAAAGATCCCGGCCAGTTTGCCATTGGTTTCAAGGATCACCGTCATGCCCAGACCCTTGCGGGTCATTTCCATCAATGCATCCTTGAGCAGGGTGCCGCGCTGGACCTGTGGGAGCTCCTGACCGGCGTGCATGACGTTGTCCACTTTCAGCAGCAGGCGTCGGCCCAGGGCGCCGCCCGGGTGCGAGAACGCGAAATCTTCAGCGGTAAAGCCGCGGGCTTCAAGCAAGGCAACGGCCAGGGCATCGCCCATGACCAGTGCGGCGGTCGTCGATGAAGTCGGCGCCAGGTTCAGCGGGCAGGCTTCGTGCTCGACGTGAACATTCAGGTTCACCTCGGCGGCCTTGGCCAGCGGCGAGTCAGGGTTGCCGGTCATGCTGATCAGCTGGATGCCCAGGCGCTTGATCAGTGGCAGCAGGGTGACGATTTCATTGGTCGAGCCGGAGTTCGACAGCGCGAGAATGATGTCGTCCCGGGTGATCATGCCCATGTCGCCATGGCTGGCTTCGGCGGGGTGGACAAAAAATGCCGTGGTGCCGGTGCTGGCCAGGGTGGCGGCGATCTTGTTGCCGATGTGCCCCGACTTGCCCATGCCGACCACGACTACGCGGCCTTTGCTGGCCAGAATCATCTCGCAGGCGCGTACGAAATCCGCATCGATTTGTGGCAGCAAGCCTTGTACGGCTTCCACTTCGAGGCGGATGGTGCGTTGGGCGGATTGAATCAGGTCGCTGGATTGGCTCATGTCAGAAATCGTTTAGCCTGATGAAAAGGCGGCGATTATAGCGGTTATGATCGAAACCCTCACGCAAGTTCGTCGCGCATTGTCATTCCTTGTTACTCAATCCCTCTAAATGACGCGTCATGGCGGGCATGTGACCGAATATGGCCCGGCTTTGGCCTTGGGCGCGTGACCATTGCAGTGATATAGTTCGCCGCCAGTTCGGCCCGCCCGAGAGGCATGTGCTTTCGTCAGAAAGTCAGGCGTCCGAGTGAGAGGCTGCATCGCAAGGAGTTTAGATGAGTGCCGATAACGCCTACGCGGTCGAGCTGAAGGGA
>NZ_RCNW01000185.1:0-2931 GCF_004307605.1 Pseudomonas sp. Sample_24 | reverse complement strand
CCCTGGAGCTTTTCTTCGAATTCGATTTCTTTCTTCAGCCCGGCATCGTTCTTCAGCGATTCCAGCTGTTTGAGCTGTTCCTGAAGGGCCTTTTCAGCTGCGCGAAATTCAGCGAGTCTGGACAATATCTTTACTCCAATAGTGTGTTTGGCTGATACCAACCGCAAACAAAGCTATAAGCCAAGAGCCTTGAAGCGACTCGGTGATAAATGGCGCACCTGCGAAATTACCGCAGGCATGAAAAATTGTAGTAGTTAATTGGCCAAGAGTAAATCATGTCTTTTTCTTCATGTAACAAGAGTAGTCTTTTGAATCAAATTGTGTACCCGTTGACCGTCTCATCGCATAAGGCCAAGGGTTAATGACCACTTAATGCACTAATGAATTCCGCGCCAGGCAGCGGTCGGCCGAACAGATAGCCTTGCTGAAA
Source organism: Pseudomonas sp. Sample_24 (assembly GCF_004307605.1). Taxonomy (NCBI): domain Bacteria; kingdom Pseudomonadati; phylum Pseudomonadota; class Gammaproteobacteria; order Pseudomonadales; family Pseudomonadaceae; genus Pseudomonas; species Pseudomonas sp. Sample_24. Next base: position 2,501 of record NZ_RCNW01000185.1, on the reverse strand, counting down.
GTTAACGTTATGAGCGGTCAGGTAATCACTTTGCTCTTGGGTTTCTACACCTTCTGCAACCATTGCAAGATCGAGCTTGCCCGCAAGTTGAATGATGGCGTCGAGAATATGGCTGGAGGGGGTGTCAATGCCGATCATTGCGACAAAGCTTTGGTCGATTTTCAGAAAGTCGACATTGAATTCGCGCAGGTAGCCCAGGCTGGAATGTCCGGTGCCAAAGTCATCGATGGCGATCATTACGCCAAGTTCGTGCAGCTGTTCGAACAGTTGGTGGGCGAGGGCGGTGGGTTCGATCAGTTCGCGCTCCGTCAACTCCAGCACCAGATGAATGGAACCGGGTGCGAAGGCTTTGAGGAACTCACGGCAATCCTCTATCAGGTCAAGACTCTGGCAATGGCTGGCCGTGATGTTGATTCCGATATGAAAGGGTTCGGTGAAGGTGCTGGATAGCGGGCCGAGCAACGTCGCGGTTTGCCTCATCAAAGAGCGAGTCATCGGCACGATCAGTCCCGAGTGTTCAGCGAAAGGAATGAACAGATCCGGGCGCACCAGCCCTTCTTGTGGATGATTCCAGCGCATCAGTACTTCGATGCCCGAGAGTTTCTTGCTGTCGCCATGCACGACCGCCTGAAAATAAGGCACGAACTCCGCGGCTTCCAGCGCCCGTTGCATTTCGTGGGTGGGTGACCTCGAGCGCTTTTGCAGTATGTGGCCGATCGCACCGGAAATGACCCCGAAAAAAATCAGCAGGCTGAACAACGGCGGGTATTCACTGGTCATGTAACGCCAGGTTTCACCTTCCGGAAAGCCTGCCGCGACGCTGAAATCATAGCGTGAGGATTTAAGTGTGCTTTGGGCGACCGGGAAGTCGGGCAGGGGGCCATGGTGAAACTGGCCATTGGCACTTAGCCAGTTGTTTCCTACTTGCAGCACCAGCAACGTCTGACGACCAATCAGGCGCAGCACGTTACTCAGATGGTAACCATCCAGCGTCGACAGCGCACCGCGTTTTCCGTCCTCAAGGCGATAGATCAGCAGGGCGGTATCGGGTGTGACCGGGTTACCCTTCATCAGTATCAATTGGCCGCCGGCAAAATCGCCCGTTGAAATTATTTCGTGATAGTCGCCAAACAGGGAGCTGCAATAAATAGTGTTATCCCACGTCAGGTTGGTCGAGCGTACGAAGGGCCGGCGGGTTACTTGTTCGCGCAGGGCGAGTTTGACGTCTGCGCAACGTTGCCCGGCCAAGGGCAACAACTCGCGTGCCGCTTGAGCGGTGTTGTCGAGCATCAGTTCAAATTGTCGAATGGCCTCTTCGGCGGTTTCCTGCGCACTTTGCACAAGTGCACGTTCGGCCTGCATATAAAGGATGACCAGGCCGAGCACTACCGGAAGTAATCCACTGAACAAGGTGACTGCAACCTTGAGGCTGCGTTTGCGGCGTCTGACTTTTAATGGCATTCGCGAAACCTGTAGCGATGAAATGGAGCTCTCAAATGCTGGCAGGGCGAATCGCCTCCCAAAAAGAGTTCAGGTACGAGCCATGATAGTTCGCATGGCGCCATTATGCCGTTCGGCGGCAATAAAGTCGTTCGGCCAGTTTGAGCCGGCGCTGCCTGCGTCGGTCCAGCAACGCCAAGTCAACCTTGTTGGTGCAACAAACCGCTTGCACGCCGGTGGAAAAGGCGGATTTTATACAGAGGGCGGACAAACTCAGTTACGCTGTGTAGAATCAGGTTACGCATACAAGAATAATCGTCTTCTGGCAGCAGAAGCCTCGCCCGCACCAGCCTTGGGTCGACAATGAAGATATTTGGGTTTCAATTGATCTACGGTGATTTCCTCGCCCGCAGCGTGCGGGGCATCTCCTGCGCGCCACCCACCGGTCTCAGCATTGCTAGCAACTAACAGTGGTTAATTTCTAAAGCATGATGAGGCGCCGACCATGGCAGATTTATACGAAAACCCGATGGGCCTGATGGGCTTTGAATTTATTGAGCTCGCATCGCCGACCCCGAACACCCTGGAGCCGATCTTCGAGATCATGGGCTTCACCAAGGTTGCGACCCACCGTTCCAAAGACGTGCACCTGTATCGCCAGGGCGCGATCAACCTGATCCTCAACAATGAACCCAACAGCGTTGCTTCGTACTTCGCGGCCGAACACGGCCCGTCGGTGTGCGGCATGGCGTTCCGCGTCAAGGATTCGCAAAAAGCCTACAAGCGTGCCCTGGAACTCGGCGCCCAGCCGATCCACATCGAAACCGGTCCGATGGAGCTGAACCTGCCGGCGATCAAAGGCATTGGCGGCGCGCCGCTGTACCTGATCGACCGTTTCGGTGAAGGCAGCTCGATCTACGACATCGACTTCGTGTTCCTCGAAGGCGTCGACCGTCATCCAGTGGGTGCCGGCCTGAAGATCATCGACCACCTGACCCACAACGTGTATCGCGGTCGCATGGCCTACTGGGCGAACTTCTACGAGAAGCTGTTCAACTTCC
>NZ_RCNW01000337.1:0-2946 GCF_004307605.1 Pseudomonas sp. Sample_24 | reverse complement strand
TGCACGTGTTCCACAGCGAAACCGAAGTCGGCCCGATCACCCAGAAGCTCTACAAAGAGCTGACTGGCGTGCAGACCGGCGACATCGAAGCGCCAGCGGGCTGGATCGTCAAGGTTTGACCTGACCTCTACCCGCCATGAAAAATCGCCGCCTTCGGTACTCGGAGGCGGCGATTTTTTTTGCCTGCCCGACAGATACCTGTGGGAGCGAGCCTGCTCGCGATGGCGACCTCAAATTCAACATCCCCAATGACTGACACGCCGCTATCGCCAGCACGTTTGCTCCTACATGGATTTATGCAGTCATATCGACCATCACGCAGTCAGAAAGACACCAAGCCGATCAAGTCACATTAACTACAACATCCCTCAAAGCCCCGAGAATCAAGGCCCGGCACATTGGCCTGCTTTTTGGAACGTGAACTGCGAAAGCTCATTGACCAAAAAGGAACGCATTTATGAACACTGCTTTTAAGGATCATCTGGCTGTCGTCACCGGTGCCAGTTCCGGAATCGGCCTGGCTGTCACCGAACGTCTGTTGGCTCAGGGTGCCCGTGTGCTGGCAATGTCGCGTCAGATTGGCGGCCTCGGTGAATTGGCTGAACGTTTCCCGACGCAGCTGTCATGGGTGGCGGGTGACGTGACCCAACCCGCCGACCTGGCGCGGCTGGCAAAGCAGGCGGCAACCCTGGGGCCGGTGAGCTATCTGGTGCCGAACGCCGGCATTGCGGAGCTGGCCGATGGCCTGGATCTGGCAGCGTTCGACCGGCAATGGGCGGTGAACGGTGCCGGGGCATTGAACACCCTGGCGTGCTTGCGCAGTCAACTGGCGGCATCCTCCTCGGTGGTATTCATTGGTACTTTCCTGGCACAAGTGACCTTTCCCGGCCTCGCCGCCTACATCGCCTCAAAAGCCGCGCTGATTCACCATGCCCGCACGCTGGCGGTCGAATTGGCGCCTCACGGCATTCGCATCAACACGGTGTCCCCCGGCCCGACTGCGACACCGATCTGGTCAACGCTGGGCTTGAAGGATGAGCAATTGAGCGCTGTCGCCAGCACGGTCAATCAACGCTTGCTCGACGGCCGTTTCCTCGAGCCAGGCGCTGTTGCCGACGTGATTCTATTCCAGCTCGGCAACGGCGCCCGTAACGTCATCGGTCAGGACTGGGTGGTCGATAGCGGTTACACCATTCAATAAAATATCCATAAATATCAATATCTAATGATACAAACGTGATGTCTGCTCGAGATACTTTTCGAGCGTCATCAGACATCACGTTCTCAATCTACAGGGTGAGCGTGCTGATCATTTGTACTGATTGCCAAGCACTTCACACTCGTCAAAAACCGGCACGGAACCGAACGCGAGGTGTCTGGATCTCATCAGTATCGACATCTATCACGCCAGGGATGCACTGATGACCGACTCACAAACACCGCGCAGTTTTATCCCGCCCTACATTCTCAACCGTATCATCGCCCACGGTTCAGAGCCGCAACGCACGGCGGCAATGATCACCCTGCATCATGTGCAAAGCCTGCTGCACAATCCCGGTCCCCCTGTGCGGCCGCCGGAGCGGGCAATTCTGCCGCAACTCGGGAAACCGGGCGTGGTCCAGCGCAGCCTGCACGACGCGCAAAACAAAATGCTCCTGCCGGGAATGCCAGTGCGCCTGGAAGGCCAGCCGGCCACGGGTGATGCAGCCGTCGATGAAGCTTACGATGCATTGGGTGCCAGCTATGATTTTTTCTGGAAGGTGCTCGGTCGCGATTCGATCGACAACCAAGGATTCGCACTGGTCGGCAGCGTGCATTACGGCCTGGGCTACGAAAACGCCTTCTGGAATGGTGCTCAAATGGTCTTCGGTGACGGCGATGGGGAAATTTTCCAGCGCTTCACCCGCTCGCTGGACGTGGTCGCCCATGAATTGGCCCATGGCGTGACTGAAAGCACGGCCGGGCTGATCTATGCCAATCAGTCCGGGGCCTTGAACGAGTCACTGTCGGACGTTTTTGGCATCCTTACCAAGCAATACGTTCTCGGACATACCGTCGAGCAGGCAGATTGGCTGATCGGCGCGGATTTGCTCACGGCAAAAATCAACGGCTGGGGCTTGCGCTCGATGTCCCATCCAGGCACAGCCTATGACGACCCATTGCTGGGCAAGGACCCGCAACCGGATCACATGCGCAAATTTGTCATCACTCAAGAGGACAATGGCGGCGTGCACATCAATTCGGGCATTCCCAATCGCGCGTTTTATCTCGCGGCCAGGGCACTCGGCGGGTTCGCCTGGAAGAAAGCCGGAGTAATCTGGTACGACGCGCTGTGCGACAAACGCCTGAGTCCGGACGCCAGTTTCGATGCTTTCGCTCGACTGACCATCGACCATGCCGGCCAGCGCTTCGGTGCACAGGAGGTCGACGCTGTGCGCCAGGGCTGGTCTCAAACGGGTATCGACATCACGGAGGTCAAATGAAAACCCTGCCTGCATTAGGCGACGACGCCCGGGTCCGCCTTTCCCGCCAAGGCGGCTTTGCGCCGATTCACGCCCTGAGCCGACCTCGGGAGATCGAGTTTGCGCAATGCGACATCAGCCAGCGCACTCGCATCTGCTCGGTACTGGAGGGATGCCTGACCCTCGACACCTCGGAATCCGGGCGTAGCGACCAGCGTTTCTATCAGGTCGAGGTGAGCTACCGGCAGGGCGAACAGGAAGACCACATGGTGCTCAAAGTGCCGGAAGACCAGGCACCGGGGGATCTGGTGCACCTTTGGGATACAGGCAAGCTGCTGTAGATCTCCCCCGCCACTCAATCCTCCCGCGTCAGCACTTCCAGCAATTCGATCTCGAAGATCAGGTTCGAATGCGGCGGAATCTTGCCCATCGTGCGTTCGCCATAAGCCAGGTGCGCCGGGACCAGCAACTTGCGCTTGCCGCC
>NZ_RCNW01000441.1:0-23249 GCF_004307605.1 Pseudomonas sp. Sample_24 | reverse complement strand
CGAAGTGCAGATCGGCATGACCATGCACCATGCCGGCATCGAGATTGCTCGCGATCGCCTGAGCAAAGCGGCACTGCAACGTTCGGTGGTCAACGGTGAAATGTTCAATCCGCAAACCGCTGTGGATGCCGGGTTCCTCGACGTGGTGGTAGCAGCCGAAGAGCTCCAAGGCGTTGCGCTGGCGGCGGCTCGTCAGTTGAAGAAGATCAACATGACGGCCCACAAGAACACCAAGTTGAAGGTTCGCAAATCGTTGCTGGAGGCTCTGGACAACGCCATCATCCAGGACCAGGAGCATTTGGGTTAAGCCCGGCTCCGCGTCAGCGAAAAGCCCGACCGTCGTGTCGGGCTTTTTCATTCAGGCATCTACGAAAAGCAGGTAACCGCTCTAGAACACGTCTTACCCAAGATTCAGAAACATGTACTCAAACATCGGCCATCTTCCGACTCTATAGCCGCAATTGCCGAAAACAGTGCACATCCGTACACTGCGCCACCTTTTGTCCCGGTGGGGCCTGAAAATGCTGTTTGTTTTACGTATGTCATTGATGGGCCTGCACTTTGTTGTAGCGGGTGTGCTGGGCGTCATTCTCGGCCTGTGTCGTCCGTTCAATCCGGACAACAGCCGCCTGTGCGCACGCCTTTATGCGTGGCCGGCAATGTGTATTTTGCGTTTGCGGGTGAAGGCCGAAGTCGGGCCGTTGATGGATAAACCCGACAGTTGCGTGATCATTGCCAACCACCAGTCCAACTACGACCTGTTCGTTTTCGGCAACGTAGTCCCCCGCCGCACCGTGTGCATCGGCAAGAAGAGTCTGAAGTGGGTCCCGTTGTTCGGTCAGTTGTTCTGGCTCGCCGGTAACGTTTTGATCGACCGTGGCAATGCGCAGAAGGCCCGCCAGTCGATGTTGACCACCACCCACACCCTGCAAAACGAAGACACCTCGATCTGGGTGTTCCCGGAAGGCACGCGCAATCTGGGCGAAGCGTTGCTGCCGTTCAAGAAAGGCGCGTTCCAGATGGCCATTGCCGCGGGAGTGCCGATCGTGCCGGTGTGTGTCAGTAGCTACGTCAAGCACATGCGATTGAACCGCTGGCGCAGTGGGAAAATTCTGATCCGTTCGTTGCCAGCGATTCCCACCGCAGGCTTAAGCCTTGATGACATGCCGATGCTGATGGCCCAGTGTCGTGAACAGATGCGCGAATGCATCGATTCGATGGACCGGCAACTGCAATCGGCCTGAAAAGAAACCCGCCCTGTGCGGGTTTTCTTTTGCCGGTGAACTGTGCAGATTTCACTGACTCTCAAGCAGCAGACAAGGCTAAGCTGAACATGCCTGCCACGGCCATTTGCCAATTGAAGCTGCCAAGAAGAAGTGAACCAAGACCATGGGTAGAGTTGTTGCTGCTGCGGTTTATAGCGCGGGTAAAAAGGTCACCAATATTACCCTCGACGAAGGCGCGGCCTGGGCTGCAAAGCCTGGTCACTTTGTCTGGATCGGCCTTGAAGAGCCGAACGAAGAGGAACTGTACAACCTGCAACGCCAGTTCAACCTGCACGAACTGGCCATCGAAGACGCCCTGGAAAAACACAGTCGCCCGAAACTGGAAACGTTCGGCGATGCGCTCTTCATCGTCACGTACTCTCCGATTATGGAAGACGGCAAACTCAAGTTCATCGAGACCCACATTTTTGCCGGCAATGGTTACATCATCACTGCGCGTAACGGTCATTCGGCGTCCTACGCCTACGTCCGACAGCGTTGTGAAGCGCGCCCGCTGTTACTGGAGCACGGGGAAGATTTCGTCCTCTACGCCATCCTCGATTTCGTGATTGAAAACTACCAGCCGATGGGCGAAGCGATTCACGCCAGGATCGATGAGCTGGAACGCAACGTCATGTGTGGCTCGTTGAATGAACGTGACATCCAGAATCTTCACAGCCTGCGCCGCGATGTGCTGCGCCTGCGCCGTTATGCGGCGCCCATGGTGGAGATCGGCGAGGAACTGCAAAAACTGAACTTTCCCTTTATCGACAAGAACATGCGCCCGTATTTCCGCGATGTGCAGATTCATGTAACCCGGCAGTTGGAAGACCTGACGACCCTGGCGGATATCGCCAGCCAGACCATCGAAGTTGGGGTGCTGCTGGAGGCGTCGCGCCAAAGTGTGGTGCAGCGCAAATTCGCTGCATGGGCGGCGATCCTGGCGTTCCCGACCGCGGTGGCGGGGATCTACGGGATGAACTTTCAGAACATGCCCGAACTGACCTGGCATTACGGTTACTTCGGTGTGCTGGGGTTTATTGCGGTGGGTTGCGTGGGTTTATGGACGAGTTTCAAGAAGTCGGGTTGGCTTTGAATTCTCGGCGAATGCTTCGCACTCGGTCGCAAGCAAGCCTCGCTCGCACAGGTATTGCAATAGTCCTGTGCAAGCGAGGTATTAACTGATTAAACGGTTTCTGGCTTGTGCGCCACAAAACGCATCATCCACTCGGCTACCGTGGTGCCGTGGTGCTCGCTGTCCAGGCTCGCGATGCCCTTCGAATACACCTGCTCGCCCAGCGCTTGCTGACGGATCTCCAGCAAGGCGCGGGAATAGTCGTGAATGAATTCTGGATGGCCCTGGAAGCACAGCACCTGATCGTTGATGTGGTACGCGGCAAACGGGCAGAAATCGCTGGATGCAATCACCGTGGCGTTTTCCGGCAATGAGGTGACCTGGTCCTGATGGCTGATCAACAGGGTCAACTCTTCACGCACCGGGTTCAGCCACGGCGCCTTGGCGGCGAGTTTGTATTTGTGCGTGCCGACGCCCCAGCCCTGGCTCGCGCGTTCGCTCTTGCCACCGAGCAACAAGGCCAGCAACTGGTGGCCGAAACACACGCCCAACAGTTTGTCGCCGCGCTTGTAGCGGGTCAGCAGATAGTCCTTGAGGGTTTGTATCCATGGGTCGGTGCCGAAGGAATCGGCCTTGCTGCCGGTGACCAGGTAAGCGTCGAAGGTCAGGTCATCGCTCGGGTATTCACCCTGCACCACGTTGTAGATCGTGAAATCGGCGGCAATTGGTTGCTGCGAAAACAGGCGCTTGAACATCTGCCCGTAGCCCTGATACTGGTCGACCAATTCCGGACGCAGGTTGTCGGTTTCCAGAATGCAGATGCGTAACGACATAAAAAATACCTGACACGTGATGGGAATAATGCACACCCCAGAGCCTGCCTTGAAACACGGTATCAAGGCAAGCCCTTCGGTGCGTCACCTGTCCCTTAGAATGCCTCCCCTTTGGCAGCCTTTTCCAGCAATAGCGCCGGTGGTGCGAAGCGCTGGCCGTATTGCCCGGCCAGGTATTGGGCACGCGCGACGAAATCGTTGATCCCGTACTGGTTGATAAACTGCAGCGCGCCACCGGTCCAGGGGGCAAAACCGATACCGAAGATCGATCCAACGTTGGCATCGGCCGTCGAGGTCAGCACACCTTCCTCCACGCAGCGTACGGTTTCGATGGCTTGAACGAACAGCAGGCGATCGCGTACGTCCTTCGGTGAAATCTGTCCCTCGGCCTTCTCGAAACGGGTTCTCAATTCCGGCCAAAGATGTTTTTGGCCACCGGCTGGATACTCGTAAAAACCGCCCCCGGCGGCCTTGCCCGGCCGCTTGTATTCGTTGAGCAACAAGTCAATCACGGCGAACGCCGGGTGCTCGATCAGCGGTTTCCCTTCTGCCTGAAGGTCTTTGGCGGTTTGCTGGCGGATATGGTTCATCAAGCTGAGTGAAACTTCGTCAGAGATCGCCAGAGGACCGACAGGCATGCCGGCCTTGCGCGCTTCGGTCTCGATCATCGGCGCGCTGACGCCTTCGCCGAGCATGGCGATGCCTTCGTTGGTAAAGGTGCCGAACACCCGCGAAGTGAAGAAACCACGACTGTCGTTGACCACAATCGGGGTCTTTTTGATTTGCAGGACGAAATCGAAGCCGCGCGCCAGTGTTTCGTCGCTGGTGTTGGCGCCCTTGATGATCTCCACCAAGGGCATTTTTTCCACGGGACTGAAGAAATGCAGACCGATGAACTTGCTCTGGTCCGGCACCGCGGTGGCGAGACCACTGATCGGCAGGGTTGAGGTATTGGAGGCGATCACCGCGTCCGTGCCGACGACTTTCTGCGCGGCCAACGAGACCTTGGCTTTCAACTCTCGATCTTCAAACACCGCTTCGATGATCAGGTCGCAACCCGCCAGGTCGGCATCGTTTTCCGTGGGATGAATGCGCGCCAGCACGGTTTCACGTTGCTCGACGCTCATCTGCCCGCGCGCCACTTTTTTGTCCAGCAGCGCGGCCGAGTGCGCCTTGCCCTTCTCGGCGGCCGCAAGGTTGAGATCCTTGAGCACCACGTCGATACCCGCCGATGCACTGACGAACGCGATACCCGCGCCCATCATGCCCGCACCCAGCACACCGACCTTGCGGGTGGCATAAGGCGCAAAACCTTGAGGCCGGGAACCGCCGGCATTGATTTCGTTAAGTTGGAACCAGAAAGTGCCGATCAGGTTTTTCGACACTTGGCCGGTGGTCAGTTCGGTGAAATAACGGGTTTCGATCAGGTGCGCGGTATCGAAATCCACCTGTGCACCCTCGACTGCCGCACAGAGGATTTTTTCGGGAGCGGGCATGGTGCCCTGGGTTTTGCTGCGCAGGATCGACGGAGCAATCGCCAGCATCTGCGCGACCTTGGGGTTGGACGGCGTGCCACCGGGAATCTGATAGCCCTTCACATCCCAACGTTGCACCGCGCCGGGATTGGCAAGAATCCATGCCCGCGCCTTGGCCAGCAGTTGATCGTGGTCCGCTGCCAGTTCATCGATCAATCCCGCCTGCAACGCCTGCTGTGGCCGGACTTTTTTACCTTCGAGCAAGTACGGCAAGGCTTTTTCCAGGCCGAGCATGCGCACCATGCGCACCACCCCGCCACCGCCCGGCAACAGACCCAGGGTCACTTCCGGCAGGCCGAGCTGCACCGACGGATTGTCCAGCGCTACCCGGTGATGGCAGGCCAGGCAGATTTCCCAGCCACCGCCGAGCGCCGCGCCGTTGATGGCGGCGACCACCGGTTTACCGAGGGTCTCCAGGGTGCGCAGCTGGCCTTTGAGGGTCAGCACCATGTCGTAAAAGGCTTTGGCTTCGGGTTTGCCGACCTTGATCAGCTCATTGAGGTCGCCGCCGGCGAAGAAAGTTTTTTTCGCCGACGTGATGATCACGCCAGCGATGTTGTCCTTGTCGCTGACCAGGCGGGCGACGCAGTCTGCCATGGCTTCGCGGTACACCGCGTTCATGGTGTTGGCGCTCTGGCCCGGCATGTCGATGGTCAGGACGACGATCTGGTCCTGGCCCTTTTCGTAACGAATGGCTTGGCTCATAAACAGGTTCCTTGAAGGCGAGGCTCAGAGGCGTTCGATGATGGTGGCAATGCCCATGCCGCCGCCGACACACAGGGTCGCGAGGCCATAACGCTGACGCCGCACCTCCAGTTCATCGAGCAAGGTGCCGAGGATCGCGCAACCGGTAGCGCCCAGCGGATGGCCCATGGCGATGGAGCCGCCATTGACGTTGACCTTTTGCGGGTCGACGGCCATGTCCTTGATGAACTTCAACACCACGGAGGCAAAAGCCTCGTTGACCTCGAACAGGTCGATGTCTTCTACCCGCAACCCGGCCTTGGCCAACGCCTTGCGCGTCGCTGGCGCGGGGCCGGTGAGCATGATGGTCGGGTCAGTGCTGGTGACCGCCGTGGCGACGATCCGCGCCCGGGGTTGCAAGCCGAGCGCCCGGCCCTTGGCTTCGGAACCGATCAACATCAATGCCGCGCCATCGACGATCCCCGAACTGTTGCCTGGGGTGTGGACATGGTTGATCCGCTCCACATGGCTGTAGACCCGCAGCGCCGTGGCGTCGAAGCCCATCTGCCCGATCATTTCGAAGCTCGGCTTGAGCTTGGCCAGCCCTTCCAGGGTCGATTCGGCACGGATGAATTCATCATGATCAAGCAGGATGATGCCGTTCTGATCCTGCACTGGCACCAGCGATTTGTTGAACGAGCCATCGGCCCGCGCCCGCGCGGCTTTCTGTTGCGAGTGCAGTGCGTAGGCATCGACGTCCTCACGACTGAACCCTTCCAGGGTGGCAATCAGGTCGGCGCCCACGCCTTGCGGCGTGAAATGGCTGTGCAGGTTGGTGGCAGGGTCCAATGCCCATGCCCCACCGTCGCTGCCCATCGGCACTCGCGACATCGACTCGACGCCGCCAACGACCACCAGGTCTTCAAACCCGGAGCGCACTTTCATCGCCCCCAGGTTCACCGCCTCCAGTCCGGACGCGCAGAATCGATTGATCTGCACACCGGCTACGCTGACGTCCCAATCCGCCACTTGCGCGGCGGTTTTGGCGATATCGGAGCCTTGATCGCCGATCGGCGTCACGCAGCCAAGGACCACGTCATCGACCTGACTGGTATCCAGGGCCGTTCGCTGTTGCAGCGCCGTGAGCAATCCTGCGACCAGGTTCACCGGTTTCACGCTGTGCAGGGCGCCGTCGGCCTTGCCTTTACCACGGGGCGTGCGTAATGCGTCGAAAATCAAAGCTTGGGTCATGACGTCCTCGAAGCGCGATGCAGATGGGGAAAACACAGCTGCCACTCTTGGCCCAGGGCGCGATGGTTTCAATGACCGCAACGCTCACAGAAGTTGACGGTCACGCTCAGACGGACGGTCATCCCTGGCTCGGTGAACCGGTGCAGGACGCGCAGGTGTCTAGCAAAAGGCCGCCCAAGAAGCTGGCAATAGGCCTCATGCCGTTTTGATAGCGATTTTCGAGAACACCATACTAAATGGATCTAAACCAAGTGTGACGCGGGCTCTAAGGTGAAGGTGTACGAAGTTGTCGTCGGGTTTTGCCGAGGCGCTCGTGCTACAGGAAGTGCATCGCGCTGCCGTCATGGAGATATGCAGGCAGGCATCAGGAAATAACAATAAAGGCGGTCAAGCCATGTTCAAACAATCGAAAGTTCGTCAAGCCGGGCTCATTCTTTTCGCCACCACGCTGTTGTTAATCGTGCCGAACCTGACGAAGGTGATCGGCTGAATCAAGCGCCAGAGTTAATTATCGCCACATAAAAATGTGACTGGCTCGCTACCCGGGCCAGCGTGGCTGTGCCAACCTTTGGGGCACTTCCACGACATGGACGGCGATCCTTTGAAAACGCTCATTCTGTTCGGGGCTTTGCTGCTCAGCACGCCCTCGTATGCCGCACAGCTCAACCTGGAGCTGGGCGCGGTTGGCCGCACCTGGCAAACCGAGGAGTTGCTCAAGCATCCTCAGATCCAGACCATTACCATCGCCAATGACGTTTCCTACAAGCGCGACATGAGCTATCGCGCCGTGCCCTTGGCCGCCTTGTTGACCGGTATCAAGCCTGACGATCACCTGCAAGCCGTGGCGCTTGACGGTTTTGCCGCTGAACTGGCGGCTGCGCCCCTGCTCAACAGCGAGGGAGCTCGCGCCTGGCTGGCAATTGAAGACCCCGCCAAACCCTGGCCGCCACTTTCCGAAGGCAAGCACAGCGCCGGGCCGTTTTATCTGGTCTGGACCGATCCGCGGGCGGGCAATATCAGCCCGGAACAATGGCCGTTCGAAGTCGCCAGCATCAAGCGCATGGCACCGGTAGCCGAGCGCTTCCCTGCCCTGCTGCCGGACCCTGCGTTAAAAGCCGACGATCCGGTCAACAAGGGTTTTGCGTTGTTCCAGAAAAACTGCCTGGCCTGCCATCGATTGAACGGTGCCGGGGATGCGCAGTTCGGACCGGACCTGAACATTCCGTACAACCCCACCGAATATTTCGGCGCTGACTTCCTCAAGCGCTACATCCGCGATCCGCAGAGCTTGCGCCAGTGGCCGCAGGCAAAAATGCCGGGGTTTTCAGCCGAGGTTTTGCCGGATGAGGATCTGCAGATGTTGGTGGGGTATTTGAAGCATATGACAGGGCGTAAGGTTAAGCCCTGACATGCATTTCTGTGGAAGCCAGCCTGCAGGCGATCGCCGCGGGCAAGCCCCACAGTGATTTGTGGTGCCACAGATTTCGCGACCGACTTCACACCCTGTGGGAGCTGGCTTGCCAGCGATGGCGAACTGCCGGTTACTGAAATAGTGTCTGAACCACCGCAATCGCGGGCAAGCCGGCTCCCACAGGGTTCTGCGGTGTCCTGGCTTACTGTTGTTGCACGGAAATCACCGGCGCAGGCGTTGGGGTCACCAGGACCTTGGCATGCATCTGCTCACACCCGCCGCCCCGACGCATGCCGCGAACCGGGCAGGCATCCAGGTAATCAAGGCCCACCGCCAGTTTCAGGTGACGTTCGGGGCGCGCCAGTTGGTTGGTCACGTCGAAGCTGTACCAGGCGTCATCGAGCCAGGCTTCAGCCCAGGCGTGACTGGCCAGGTGCTCGCTGTTTTCGCTGTACAGATAACCCGACACATACCGCGCCGGAATGCCCAGGCTGCGGGCGCAGGCGAGGAATGCGTGAGTGTGGTCCTGGCATACGCCTGAACGCCCGGCGAAGGCTTGTGCGGCGCTGGTGTCCACTTCGGTAGCGCCCGGCGTGTAGGTCATGTGCTGGTTCAGGCCATGCATCAAGTCGATCAGTGCCGTACGGTTCCGACGTTGCTTGCACTCTTTTTCGGCAAACGCACGCATTGCCGCGTCAGCCTCGGTCAAGCGGGTAAAGCGCAGGAACGGCAGCGCCGACTGGCTCTCGTGCTCGGCTTCGCGCAGTTCGTCGATGTCGACCTGGCCCCGGGCGCCGATAATGATCGCCTCATGGGGTTCGTCCATGGTCAGTACGTGCAGGATGTTGCCGAACGGATCGAGTTGCGCACGCACCGGGCGCGGCAGGTCGAGCTGCCAACTGAGCACGTGCTGGCGCTCGCTGTCGTGGGGTGTCAGTCGCAGGTACTGGATGCTCGCCCGCACCTGATCTTCGTAGTGATAGGTGGTCTCGTGGCTTATGGAAAGTCTCATGCAGCCTCCAGGTAGGAACTGTGAATCGCGTTGCCCAACTGGCGCACCAGCGGGATGAACTCGGTCAGCCAGGCGTGCAGGCCTTCGTCGAGAATTTCGGTGATGCCGGTGTAACGAAGCCTCGCGTCGATTTCCGCCGCCAGACGTTGCGCGGGCCGGCCGTTAGCCCCTGGTAGCTGGGCGAGAATCTGGTCGATCTCCTCGGTGCAGGCACGCAGGGAGCGTGGGACATCCGCCCGCAATAACAGTAATTCGGCGACATGCCGCGCACCGGGAGCGTCACGGTAGATTTCGGTGTAGGCCTCGAAGGACGACAGTGCCCGCAGCAGCGCACTCCACTGGTAATAGGCGTGAGCCGTGCCGTCGCTGACCGCTTCGGCCTGATCGCCGGCCATTTCGTAACGGGCGTCGAGCAGCCGCAACGTGTTGTCGGCCCTTTCGATAAAGGTGCCCAGGCGAATGAAGCGAAAGGCGTCGTTACGCATGATGGTGCCGTAGGACGCACCTCGGAACAGGTGGGAACGCTCCTTGATCCACTCGCAGAAACGGCTCATGCCGTAGCGGCTGAGGCCTTGTTCGGCGATCCCGCGAATTTCCAGCCAGGTGGCGTTGATGTTTTCCCACATGTCGGCGGTGATTCGCCCACGCACCGCATGGGCACTGGCCCGTGCGGCGCCGAGACAACTGTAAATGCTGGCCGGGTTGGCTGCGTCCAGGGCGAAGAAATGCAGCAACCGCTCGGCGTGCAATTCGCCGTGGCGTTCGAGGTAATCGTCCAGCGTGCCGGTAATCAGCAGCGGCATGGCCAGTTCGTGCAAACCGTTGCCACGGCCATCCTGTGGCATCAGTGACAACGAATAACTGATGTCGAGCATCCGCGCTAGGTTTTCCGCGCGCTCCAGGTAACGCGACATCCAATACAAATCCGAGGCAGTTCTACTTAACATGACAGGCTTCCTTCAATCCTCGACCACCCAGGTGTCCTTGGTTCCGCCACCCTGGGAGGAATTCACCACCAGGGAGCCTTCACGCAGGGCGACACGGGTCAAACCGCCGGGCACGACCCGGGTTTCACGGCCTGACAATACAAACGGCCGCAAATCGATATGACGCGGTGCGATACCGTTTTCGACAAAGGTCGGACAGGTCGACAGCGACAGCGTCGGTTGCGCGATATACGCGTGAGGCTTGGCGATGATGCGCGCGCGGAAGGCTTCGATTTCCGCAGCCGTCGCCGCCGGCCCCACCAGCATTCCGTAACCGCCGGAGCCTTGGGTTTCCTTGACCACCAGTTCTGGAAGATTGGCCAGCACGTGGGAAAGTTCAGAAGGATTACGGCACTGCCACGTAGGAACGTTCTTGAGGATCGGCTCTTCATCCAGATAGAAACGGATCATGTCGGTGACAAACGGGTACACCGATTTGTCGTCCGCCACCCCCGTGCCGATGGCGTTGGCCAACACGACGTTGCCGGAACGGTAAGACGACAGCAGCCCCGGCACACCGAGCATCGAATCCGGGTTGAACGCCAGCGGATCGAGGAACGCATCGTCCAGACGACGGTAGATCACGTCGACGGCTTTGGGGCCGTCGGTGGTGCGCATGTAGACCTTGTCGTCGCGCACGAACAAGTCCGCGCCCTCCACCAGCTCCACGCCCATTTCCCGCGCCAGGAATGCATGTTCAAAGAATGCGCTGTTGAAGCGCCCCGGCGTCAGGACGACCACGCTCGGGTTGTCGATCGGGCTGGAGCTTTTCAGGGTGTCGAGCAACAGGTTCGGGTAGTGGTCGATGGGGGCGATGCGTTGTGCCGCGAACAGTTCGGGGAACAGACGCATCATCATTTTGCGGTCTTCAAGCATGTAGCTGACGCCGCTCGGTGTCCGCAGGTTGTCCTCAAGCACGTAGTACGTGCCGTCACCGTCGCGCACCAGATCGACACCGGAAATGTGCGAATAGATATCGCGATGCAAATCCAGCCCCTGCATCGCCAACTGGTATTGCTCGTTGGCCAGCACCTGTTCGGCTGGAATGATCCCGGCCTTGATGATGCGTTGCTCGTGGTAGAGATCGGCGAGGAACATGTTCAACGCCTTGACCCGCTGAATGCAGCCGCGCTCGACAATCCGCCATTCACTGGCCGGAATGCTGCGGGGAATGGTATCGAACGGAATCAGGCGCTCGGTGCCCTGCTCGTCGCCATAGAGCGTGAAGGTGATCCCGGCACGGTGGAACAGCAGATCGGCCTCGCGGCGGCGCTGCGCGAGCAGCTCGTCGGGCGTCTCGGCCAGCCAGCGGGCAAATTCCCGGTAATGCGGGCGGACCAGGCCGCCGGCATCGTACATCTCATCAAAATAGGTGCGGATCATGCCGTACTCCTTGTCACCCGGACATGCAGGCCTTCGCAAGGCCCGTGCCATCGGCATAAACGCTTTGATTTCAATCGGTTGGATTATCAACGCGGATTCGCCGCACCAATCCTGTGCGGCAAACGCCCCAACCTGATCGCCCCCGCTTCATTGCAAGGCGCTGTTGTCGCCTATCACCAGCATAGTCAGAGTTGATTTCACTGCCCGGTTAACGCTGGGGATAATCCGCTCATTCGCTGAAAAGCTGACCGAACTTCCCTTTAGCCGCCCGTTTCGGGCGGTTTTTTTTGCCTCTGCGAAATGTTGTGAATCAAATACGCGATCAAAAACGAAAACGGCCAACCCAAAGGTCAGCCGTTATTGATGCTTGTTACTGTTCATAAGGTTATGCGAGTCGCCCTCGTACCTCCTGCTTGACACCCCAGCCCTCAATGATGCCGCCCAAGGGCTCGACCACCGCTTCGAAACCCTGTTCGAAATCGCCGATGTCATCGTAGGTGGCGTACATCACTTTGCTCAGTTCGAGCGCCCATGCGCCATCGTCGCGCACACTGATCTGCGCATTCAGGCATTCACCATGATGGAACTGTCGTGCCGCCCTGCGTGCCCGCTCCTCGTCCGGGAAAATGGCGTAGAACTCGATGGGGTGGAACCGTGAAAAATCAAAACCGCCTTCTTTCATGCGGCGCAACACGCTGCTGCTGATGTCTTCTTGATAGGCTGTGCTCATGAAACGTCCTCCTGAAACTGATGGATAGACTTTCCGTACTCCCTGACGCGCGCAACCCGATGGTGCGAACGCTTCGGCAACCGATGTGCCGACGGGAAACAAGCATGGAGCTGACAAGACCAGACCTTAGCGATCCATTCGCTGATCTCGCTTGCAGATTAGCCCCAAGATAGAGCCGCTGCCAAGGCCTGGTTGCGAATGTGACAGGAAGTGTTCAGTTTGGCGTGATGCCGAGGATTTGAATGCTGTTCTGGGTTTTCAGGCTTTTGACGCCCGCATCGGCGGTTCGCCCTTCCAGATCGTTCAGATCCAGTTCAGCGGCGACGGGAAGGAGTCGTTCCTTGATGAGTTTGGCGGCCTGCTCATGGCTCGGGCATTCCTCGCACTCGAAGACTTCGTCGATTGTTTCACCATGATCATCCACGAAAGTGACTTTCCACTTGGACATCGGAGCCTCCTCGATCAAACCCGCAAATGGGCTTACACCTATCTCGACCTGGGTAGCTGGCTAATCGTTCCGCTGGATCAATTACAGTTCAAGACGCAGAAGCGCGCCTGCTCGCGAAAGTGGTTTTTCGGACAGCCATTGAGGGCTGATAGTCCGCTATCGCGAGCGGGCTCGTTCCGACAAGGTTGGCACGTCTGCCTGAGATCAGGTCAGATCCGTACATTCCCACGCGGCCCGGCGATCGCCCAGATGATCAGGCCCAAAACCGGCAGCAACAGGATCAACAGCACCCAGAGGACTTTCGCCCCCGTTCCGGCGCCACTTTTCAGCACGTTGATGATTGCCCAGATATCCAGGGCAAGAATGATCAGGCCAACCAGACTGTTGAAGGTGGAACCCATAGTGACGCTCCCGAAGAGTGATCTGCCCCCTTAGGATAGCCGGCCATGGCCAGGGTTCCCTTTTATTGAAAGCCTTACCGCCTCAGACGTGGATGGCGACTTTCAACGCTTCGAGGGATGGTGCCGCCGCAATGCCGACTTCGGCGCACAGCTCCAGCACCCGCGGCAGGTCATTGCCGTAGACCAGCACGACCTGCAACTCGTCATCGAGCAATTGGCTGAAGTTCATCAGTGTGTAACCGCCGTTTTCCTTGTTCAGGCTGCTCATCTGCACCTGGATGCGATTGAGCGCGGTCAGCGCTTCGGTCTTGGCCAACTGCTTGGGCTTGAGGTTGAAATCGACTCCCGGGCCGAACGAAGCGGCGATCTGTGCGAACAGATCCATGTAGGTATCGGCCTGGAACAGCACGGTTTCCGGCAGGCTGCCGACAACCACCCATTCACCCAACGGGATCGGGAAGGTGTCGTCGTAGTTGATGTCCGGGTTGGCCGTCAGAAAACCTTGAGGATCCGCGTAAGCCTGGGCCGCTTCGTCAGCGACTTTGTGGATTTCGTCATCACCCATGCACCCGGAGCTGATTTTGCTGATGAGTTCGACGAGTGCGGCTTTCATGGGGTAAATCCTGTAGCGAGGGAATTTTGAGGGCGCGAAGGATACCGCAGGTTAACCCCAAAAAACGAAAAGATCGCAGCCTACGGCAGCACCCTTCAAGGTACACGCATTCCCTGTCAGAGCCGCCGAAGGCTGCGATCTTTTTGAGGCAATCAGCCCAGCAGTTTTTCCAGCTGCGCGATGGTATCGGTAGCGCCCATTGTCCTGGCGGCATCCAGCGCGGTAATGCCATTGGCATCCTTGGCTTTGGCGTCGGCACCTTTGCTGATCAGGTAATCGACGACTTCGACGCGGTTGAACATCGCAGCCATCATCAGCGCCGTCCGGCCGTCGAATGACGAACCTTCCACCTGCGCGCCGCCTTCAACCAACGCCTTGATCACCGCCAGGTCACCCTTGAACGCGGCGCCGGCAATCGGGCTCTGGCCGTTGTCATTGCGGATTTCCGGATCGGCCTTGTGTTCCAGCAACACTTTCACCGTGTCCACATGGCCGTGATACGCGGCCAGCATCAGTAATGTGTCGCCCTTGTGGTTGCGCAGGTTGGGCGGCAGGCCCTTGCTCAGCAGCGCAGCCATCATGGCCGCATCGCCCTCGCGCGCTTTGTTGAATACCTGTTCGGCAAACTCGGCAGCTTCTTCGGGGGTCATCTGGCGGCTTTTGTCGGACATCGGGCACTCCATTGTGTCATTCGTAAAAGCCGACAGTTTCCCGAGCAGCCCCGACACTGTCACTTCTTTTTTCTGATGCGCACCTATAGCCACATTCAATGGCGCCGTTTTCAATAACGGTGTTTGCCAGCCTGAATGTCCGACAGCACTTGCCCGGTGACCTGCACGTAAGTGTCGGTACCAGGCAGCCAGGCGTAGATCGGGTCATCGCCGGTTTTGCCCGGATCGAAGGCTTCGTCCTTGAGCCGGGTCTTCTGGTACTTGAACGTCCCGGTGGTCTCCATTTTGACTTTCACCCGCAAGAACAACGGCACCGCATAGCTCGGCATCTGCTGACGGGCAAAGGCCAGCAGTTCGCTGAAATCCAGCGTCGCCAAAGATTCCGCTGGCGTAATGGCTGCCATGCCGGCGCGACCGTTGGTGTTGCGGATTTCCACGCCATAAGCCACCGCTTCGGAAATATGCGGGTACTGCAGGAGGATGTTCTCGACCTCGGTAGTGGAGACGTTCTCGCCCTTCCAGCGATAAGTGTCGCCCAACCGATCGACAAACTGGGCATGCCCAAAGCCAATGTTGCGCAGAAGGTCACCGGTGTTGAAGTATCGGTCGCCTTTCTCGAAGACATCGCAGAGGACGACTTTCTCGGTTTTCTGCGGATCGGTGTAACCGTCCAGCGGCGCCTTGTCGTCGATTTTGGCCAACAACAAGCCTTGCTCGCCTTTACCGACCTTGCGCATGAAACCATTGACGCCACGGATTGGCGCCCCGCTGTCGTGGTCATACGCCGCCAACTCCCACGCCATCAGGGAAAAACCCACGGTGTTGTCGAAATTCAGAATGTTGGTGAAACCGATATTACCGTCGCTGGCGGCATACAGCTCGCAAATGTGATCCACCGCAAAACGACTCTTGAAGTCGGCCCATGCACCGGGGCGCAGGCCATTGCCGATCATTTTCCTGACCCCGTGTTTGCCATCGTCGGCACTGGGCGGTTGATCGACCAGGTAACGGCACAACTCGCCCACGTAACCGATGGTCGTCGCCCGGTATTTGTGCACATCGCTCCAGAACTGGCTGGCACTGAACTTGCGGCGGATGGCGAATCCCGAGGCGCCGCTGACTGCAGAGCCCCAACACACACATAATCCGGTGGCGTGATACAGCGGCAAGGTGCAATAGACGACATCCTCGGGCCGCATATCCAGTGCAATCATCCCGAAGCTGGCGCAGCTGCGCATCCAGCGCCCGTGCTTGAACACACCGGCCTTGGGCAAACCCGTGGTTCCGGAGGTGTAGATGTAGAAACAAGGGTCATCGAAAAAAACCTGCTGGCTGCTTGCCGGATTTTCACTGTTGGCGTCGATGCTGGCGGTCATCAGATTGATGAATCCGAGCGGGGCAATTCCCGGATGGCTCCAGGTGTCCTGATCGGCGACAAACCAGGTGCGCGACGCATCGATCGACAGTTTCTCGCGCACGGCCAAAAACGCCGGGACCAACTCCTCGCCGACAACGATGGCAGCCGGCGTCACCAGGTTCACGCTGTGCACCAGGGTGTCGCGGGTTTGTGAGGTATTGAGCAGCGCCGAAATGGCACCAACCTTGGCCACTGCCAAAATTGTCACCAGCAGCTCCGGGCGGTTCTCGATGAACAGCGCCACCACGTCGCCCTTGCCGATGCCTTGGTCGATCAAATGATGGGCAATGCGATTGGCCCACTGATTGACCTGCGCATAAGTCAGCGAAACGTCGCCGTGCAGCAATGCCGGGCCATCAGGATTACGCAGGGTGGCTTGCTCGAAACTCCACCCCAGGCCACACGGTTGGGTCGGATCCTTGACGTTGGCAACCTTCATACCCTTCACCACGCGTGGAATGGCTTTGGCGATGGCAGGCAGCTTGCGGAGCATCATGCTCCAGGTGATCGTGTCGCTTGATGTGCGGCTCATGGCTGCTCCCGTTCGATCTTTTTATTGTCGGGCGGCGTTGATTGAGCCCGAAAATACGTCAACGGTTCTTGAGCTGTACACGCGGTTTTTGAAATGTTTTGTATCTGCGATCTTGATCCGCGATCTTGATCTGCGATCTTGATCTGCGATCCGCGATGTCGACCGCAACGGTTCCGGGAAATGCAGGAGCGCATGCCTGCCCAATGGTTCAATCCAATTGCCGAGAAACCCGCAAAATGCAGGATGCACGATGGCTATTCATGCAATTTGCAAGGAAGTGAAAATCCATGCTTTTGATAAACTATTGATTTATATAAGATTTTTATAAAACAGGATACTGGCACAATCACTGCAACTCTCTCCCCACGCTTGCCATTCAAGAGCTAACGGAGCTGATAGACATGAGCCTGATCCAAGAAAAATTTTCGTCTTTGTTCTCCAACTTCGAAGTCACCACCCAAGCGCGACCTGACGGTGGAATCCTGCTGACCCTGCGTGGCGACGGCCGAGAATTCAAACGCTCGATTTCCTACCAGCAATTGCACAATGGCGATCAACTGTCGTGGGTCATCAGCGCGATTCGCCGCGACCTTGCCGAACAGGCCAGCGAACTGCCGCAAATCTCGATGTTGCAGAGCCAGCAGCGATTTGCACTGCCGACTTATCATTCGCTGTAAACGCTGAAAGCGCTGAAAAATTGTGGGAGCCAGCAGACTGGCTCCCACAGGTTTTTTGTCAGTCTTCCAAACGCGGAAACTGGCTGGCAATATCGTCGCCGGTGAAGTTGGCCTCACAGCCTTGCGGGTTATTGAACAGGCGGATCGCCACGAGATGCGGGTGCTCCCCCCTATCGAACCAGTGCCGGGTACCGGCCGGCACGCAAATCAGGTCGTTCTTCTCGCAGAACACGGCATAGACGTAATCGTCGATGTGCAGGTTAAACAAGCCACGACCGGCAACGAAAAATCGCACCAAATCTTCGCCAAGATGCTGCTCTTTGAGCATTTGGTCTTGTTGCGGGTGATCGCCGGTGACGCTGAGCACATCGACGTTGATGTAGCCGCGCTCAGTCATCAGCTTATCGATTTGCCCCTGATAGGCGGCGATCATTTCTTCCTTGCTCGCGCCGGGCTGGATTTTCGTAGCCGCTTGCCAGCGGTCGAAACGCACGCCGTGCTCGGCCAGGGTCGATTGAATGTCTTCGAGATGGGTCAGCACCTTGTTGGGAATCTCAGGGCTGGAGACGTGGTATACGGACAGGCTGCTCATCAGGGCAATTCCTTAACGGTTCATGGCAAGGACAGTGACCGGCGCTCACGGCCTGTCCTCTTGCATACGTATGGCAATGATAACCGCAGCCGCGACGGCGGCGAGGCTGGCAATACTAAAGGTCCATGCCGCGCCGAGAGCGTTCCAGCTGTAGCCGGAATACAACGCACCCATGGCGCCGCCCGTGCCGGCCAGCGCGGCGTACAATGCCTGGCCCTGACCTTGCTGGCGCGCACCGAAGCTGCGTTGCACGAAGGCAATGGCTGCGGCGTGAAAGCTGCCGAACGTCGCCGCGTGCAAGACCTGGGCAAACAGCAACACCCACAGAAATTCCGCCAACGTGCCGAGCAACAACCACCGCAGTGCCGCCAGCAGAAAACTCGCCAGCAATACCTGGCGTAACGAGAAACGCGCAAGAATTCTGCTCATGGCCAGGAACATCAACACTTCGGCGACTACGCCGACTGCCCACAGCATGCCGATCACGCCGCGGCTGTAGCCCAGACGTTCAAGGTGCAGGGTCAGAAAGGTGTAATACGGCCCGTGGCTCATCTGCATCAACGCAACGCAAACGTAAAACGCCAGCACGCCGGGGCTGCGCAGTTGCTTGACAAACCCCTCTCCCGCCACCCGATTACCCGGAGCCGGCTGTGCGTTCGGTACCCACAGGCTGCTCAGCACGATGCCAGCCATGATCAGCACCAGCGCCGCCGGGTAGATGTCCAGGCTCAGCCATTCGAACAGACGGCCCAGCGCAACCACGGTAATGATGAAACCGATGGAACCCCACAGGCGAATCTGGCTGTAGCGCGAAGTCTGCCCTTGCAGATGCGCCAGGGTGATGACTTCAAACTGCGGGAGCACCGCGTGCCAGAAAAATGCATGAAGGGCCATGACCATCGCCAGCCAGGCGTAGGTCTTGCTGACGAAAATCAGCGAGAAGGTCAGTAATGTGCACACCGCGCCGAAACGCACGATCGCCAGCCGTCGACCGGTGTAATCGCCAAGCCAGCCCCAGATGTTCGGCGCCACGCAACGCATCAGCATCGGGATGGCCACCAGTTCGCCGATGCGTGCGGCGCTGAACCCCAGGTGATCGAAGTACAGCGCCAGAAACGGCGCTGTCGAACCGAGCAAAGCGAAATAAAACAGATAGAAACTGGAGAGCCGCCAGTACGGGAGCGCCGCCGCAACCATCAGATTGCAGCAGCTGCGAAGTCAGCCATTAGAGCTGACCCAGCACCGGCGTGCTCACGCGCACGTCGGCGTTCTGCCCACGGTGACGCAGCAGATGGTCCATCAGTACGATGGCCATCATCGCTTCAGCGATAGGCGTGGCGCGAATGCCGACGCAAGGGTCGTGACGGCCCTTGGTGATCACGTCCACCGGATTGCCATGAATATCGATGGAACGGCCCGGTGTGGTGATGCTGGATGTCGGCTTCAGCGCCAGATGCGCAACAATCGGCTGACCGGAAGAAATACCGCCGAGAATGCCGCCCGCATTGTTGCTGAGGAAGCCTTCCGGGGTCATTTCATCGCGATGTTCAGTGCCGCGCTGGGCGACGCTGGCGAAACCGGCGCCGATTTCCACGCCCTTGACCGCGTTGATGCTCATCAGCGCATGGGCCAGTTCGGCGTCGAGGCGGTCGAAGATCGGCTCGCCCAGGCCCGGCATCACGCCTTCAGCGACCACGGTGATTTTCGCGCCGACCGAATCCTGGTCGCGACGCAACTGATCCATATAGGCTTCCAGTTCCGGCACCTTGTCCGGGTCCGGGCTGAAGAAGGCGTTTTCCTCGACCGAATCCCAGGTCTTGAACGGAATTTCGATCGGGCCGAGCTGGCTCATGTAGCCACGAATCACGATGCCCTGGCTGGCCAGGTACTTTTTCGCGATCGCTCCGGCCGCCACACGCATCGCGGTTTCCCGCGCCGAACTGCGACCGCCGCCGCGATAATCGCGCTCGCCGTATTTGTGGTGGTAGGTGTAGTCGGCGTGGGCCGGGCGGAACAGGTCCTTGATTGCCGAGTAGTCCTTGGACTTCTGGTCGGTGTTGCGGATCAACAGGCCGATGGCGCAACCGGTGGTGCGACCTTCGAACACACCGGAGAGGATTTCGACTTCGTCGGCTTCCTGACGCTGGGTGGTGTGGCGGCTGGTGCCGGGCTTGCGGCGGTCCAGGTCGCGCTGCAGATCTTCAAGGGAGATCTCCAGGCCCGGCGGGCAGCCATCGACAATGGCGACCAACGCCGGACCATGGCTTTCGCCCGCGGTGGTGACAGTGAACAGCTTGCCGTAGGTATTGCCGGACATGCAGGACGCTCCGTGAAATCGAACCCAAATACATAATGCGCGCCAGTATACGCAGGCTACCCAAGTAGTTCATCCTCGAACCTTATGGGTGTCAGCGAGTCCAACCGGCATCTTGATAATGATGGCGTGATGATGCTGCGAGTTTTGCTCTTGACCCTGACCTTGTTTACAGGCTTCGCCCAGGCCACCGTTCTGCAACGGCCGATCTCGTTGGACACCGGCAGTGGAACGCTTTTCGGCTCGTTGTTGTTGCCGAAATCCGACACGCCGGTGCCCGTTGTCCTGATCATTTCCGGCTCCGGTCCTACGGATCGTGACGGAAACAACCCCGATGGCGGGCGCAACGACAGCCTCAAGCGGTTGGCGTGGGTGCTGGCCAAACACAATATCGCCAGTGTGCGCTACGACAAACGTGGTGTGGCGGCGAGCCTGGCGGCCACGCCGGACGAGCGCAACCTGACGTTGGAAGCCTATGTTTCCGACGCCGAGGCCTGGAGTCGCAAGCTCAAGACCGATCCGCGTTTCGCCAAGCTGATTCTACTGGGGCACAGCGAAGGCGCGTTGATCGCCAGCCTCGCCGCGCCCAACGTCGATGCGGCGGCGGTCATTTCCATGTCCGGCAGCGCCCGGCCAATCGATCAGGTATTGCGCCAGCAACTGAGCAATCGCCTGCCGCCGCCGTTGATGCTGCGTAGTAATGAACTGCTCGACAGCCTCAAGGCCGGGAAAACCGACGACAACGTGCCACCGCAACTTCAAGTGATTTTCCGTCCGAGCGTGCAGCCCTATCTGATTTCCCTGTTTCGTCAGGATCCGGCCGCTGCGTTTGCCAGGCTGAAAATGCCCGCGCTGATCATCCAGGGCAGCAATGACATTCAGGTCGGAGTCAACGATGCCCGGCTGCTCAAGGCGGCCAAGCCGGACGCCGAACTGGTGTTGATCGAAGGCATGAACCACGTCATGCGCATCGTGCCCAACGACGTCAAACGCCAGCTGGCGTCCTACAAGGATCCGAATTTGCCCCTGGCAGCGGAACTGGGCGCGAAAATCCTCGAATTTATTGACGGACTTCGCTCCACTTAAGCGCTGTTTAACCGGTGTTGCCCTCCAGTCCTGAAAAAAACGGCCGATAAGCCTTTGTCGCCAGCGCAATGGCTGGTGACAAGTTGAGCTTGGACAGGATCTCGCCGTTATGACTGATACCCAGACTTCACCCGACACCACCGCTGAACAAGACGCACCGCCAGCGGTCGAGCTGCCATGGGCGGACGTCCACGTCGAGCACCATAAAATGCTCCGTCTGGCGCCGCTGCAGACCGATCGCAACACCGGTGGCCGCCCATTGCGCTTTGTCGAATTCGGCTATGCCGAACGCAACGACAAGCAGCACAGCCTGATGCGCATGAGCATTACCCTGCCCGGCCAGCGTGTGCGCAAGGAACAGAATCATCTGGACGTGTGGGTCGACCACGCCGAAAAACGCGTGCGTTTCGGCCCGGACAGCGGTTTGCAGATTGAACCGGTGAATCGGGGTATCGGTCGCTTCATGGCGGCTCAGGGCATCGTCTGGGCGAAAAAGCGCTGGCCTGGCTACACCGTCGATGGCGTTGACTTGAACAACAAGGACGCGCTGAACGAAGACACTCGCCTGCGTCGCGACCATTTTTTGCGGGTGCACGGCTTTGATGTGGTTTACGCCGATGCCCAGCATTTGAAGGGCAGCGTCAAAGAGGTGCGGGTCGGCGACCTGTTGAGCGACTGGAACACGGAAAAACTGCAGGTCGTGGAAATTCTTGAAGCGGCGCAAATGCTCCAGCAGGCCGAACAGAACCTGGCCGAGCAGGAAGTGAAACTCAAGAAACACGAAGAAAAGGTCAGCAAGTACAAACGCGAAGACGCCGGACTGCGCTTCACCATTACCTGTCTGGTGGCGTTTGCAGTGTTCCAGGCGGGGTTGTTGATCTGGATTGCCACGCACCGTTGATAGGTAGGCAGGGACTCATCTGTGGCGAGGCAGCTTGCTCCCGCTGGGTGCGATGCAGCCTCTTTCGGCGACCGCTTCGCGCTCGAGCGGGAGCAAGCTCCCTCGCCACAATATTTGTTGAGGTGGCTGATCGTTCCCACGCTCCGCGTGGGAACGCCTCAACGGACGCTCCGCGTTCGGCTCTTGGGACGCAGAGCGTCCCGGGCTGCATCCCCACGCAGAGCGTGGGAATGATCAGGGCAGGTCAGACGCGCGAGGCGAACAGCGCCTGATGATCGCGGCACTGTTGGGCTGACAACATGAAGACGCCATGCCCGCCTCGCTCGAATTCCAGCCAGGCGAAGTCCACTTCCGGGTACAACGCTTCGACGTGAACCTGACTGTTGCCCACTTCGACAATCAGCAAGCCCTTTTCGGTCAAATGATCAGCGGCCTGCGCGAGCATGCGCCGCACCAGGTTCAAACCATCGTCACCGCACGCCAGGCCCAATTCCGGTTCGTGCTGGTATTCATCCGGCATGTCGGCAAAATCTTCGGCATCTACATACGGCGGGTTCGACACGATCAGGTCGAAACGCTGCCCCGGCAAACCATCAAAACCATCGCCCTGCACGGTATAGACCCGCTCATCGACGCCGTGACGCTCGATGTTCTGGTTGGCCACTTCCAGCGCTTCGAACGACAGATCGGCCAGCACCACCTCGGCGTTTTGAAACTCGTAGGCGCAGGCGATACCGATGCAGCCGGAACCGGTGCACAGGTCGAGAATCCTTGCTGGCTCGGTGCCCAACCAAGGCGTGAAACGGTTTTCGATCAACTCACCGATCGGTGAACGCGGGATCAATACGCGCTCGTCGACAATGAACGACATGCCACAGAACCAGGCTTCGCCCAGCAGGTAAGCGGTTGGAATGCGTTCTTCGATGCGGCGCTTGAGCAACCGCTGCAAGCGAACCACTTCATCTTCTTCCAGGTTGCAATCGAGGTAGCTGTCGGCGATTTCCCACGGCAGGTGCAACGCACCCAACACCAGTTGACGGGCTTCGTCCCATGCGTTGTCGGTCCCATGGCCGAAAAACAGATCCTCCCCATGGAAGCGGCTGACGGCCCAACGGATATGGTCACGCAGGGTGCGAAGGCGGGAAGTGATCACGACGGCTAACTCCAGAAAAATCGACTGGCGATTCTACCAGTCAAACGACGCCACGACGACGCGAGAACAACGCGGGGGCAAATGTAGGACTAATCTCTTTTTTCAGTTCGGTATTGAACAAAACGGAGCACTTGACAACGCTACACGCCAGTAACGACGGTGCCTACAATAGTAGCGATTCACAGAAGCGCTCAGCCGGAGGACAATGTCGCAAAAGCCCCACTCGAAGGAGCCCCAGAATGTCCGTTCCACAAACGATGTTTCAACTCAGCGGCCGCG
>NZ_RCNW01000472.1:0-2952 GCF_004307605.1 Pseudomonas sp. Sample_24 | reverse complement strand
TCATCCTCGCCGGTGGCGTGATGAACATGACCCCATGGGGCGGCCCGACCGCCCGTGCCGCGAGTGCGCTGCACGTGGACCCGTCGGCGATCTTCGTGCCGATGATTCCGGCGATGGCAGCCGGTGTGGTGGCGATCCTGGCGATTGCTTACTTCTACGGCAAGCGTGAACGTGCGCGTCTGGGTGAGTTGCACCTGGTGGGCGATGAGATCGATCACAGCGAAATCAGCGTCTCGCAATTCCCCGATGCCCGTCGTCCGAAGCTGATCTGGTTCAACGGTGCCCTGACCCTGGGCTTAATGTGCACCCTGATCGCTGGCCTGTTGCCGTTGCCGGTATTGTTCATGGTGGCCTTCAGTATCGCGATGATCGTTAACTACCCATGCCTGCAACAACAGAAGGATCGCGTGGCTGCCCATGCTGGCAGTGTGCTGGCGGTGGTCGGGCTGATCTTTGCTGCCGGTATCTTCACCGGTATCCTGTCGGGCACCGGTATGGTCGATGCGATGTCGAAAAGCCTGCTGTCGGTGATTCCGGATTTCCTCGGCCCGTACCTGGCAGTCATAACGGCGCTGGTGAGCATGCCGTTCACGTTCTTCATGTCGAACGATGCATTTTATTACGGCGTGTTACCGGTACTTGCCGAAGCCGCCAGCCATTACGGTATAACCGCGGTGGAAATGGCACGTGCCTCGATCGTCGGTCAGCCCGTCCACTTGTTGAGCCCGCTGGTACCATCGACTTATTTGTTGGTGGCCCTGGCCGGGATCGATTTTGGTGATCACCAGCGCTTCACCCTCAAGTGGGCAGTGCTGGTGTGTATGTGCATACTGGTTGCTGCATTGCTGATGGGGATTTTTCCGCTGTTCAGCACTCTATAAGCCCAAGACTCACCACACCGGGTCCAGGCTTCGTTTTTGAAGCCCGGGCCCGTTTTGGTTTAACAATCGCTCAAAGGAATACACATGGAATGGCTGACCAACCCTGAAATCTGGGTTGCCTTCTTCACCCTGACTGCTCTGGAAATCGTCCTGGGCATCGATAACATCATCATGATTTCGATCCTGGTCAGCCGCATGCCCAAGCACATGCAACAGCGCACGCGGATTTTCGGCCTGGCGCTGGCCATGATCACGCGGATTCTGTTGCTGCTGTCGATCACCTGGGTCATGCGCCTCACCGCCGACTTGTTCGAAGTATTCGGCCAGGGCATTTCCGGACGTGACCTGATCCTGTTCTTTGGTGGCCTGTTCCTGCTGTGGAAGAGCTCGCAAGAGATGTACCACGCACTGGAAGGTGAAGACGAAAGCAACGAAGAACCTTCGGGCAAGGGTGGCAACTTCCTCTACACCATCATCCAGATCGCGATCATCGACATCGTGTTCTCGCTGGACTCGGTGATCACCGCGGTCGGCATGGTGTCCCATGTACCGGTCATGGTGGCGGCGATCGTTGTCGCGGTTCTGGTGATGATGCTGGCCTCGGGCACCATCAGCACGTTCATCGACAAGCACCCATCCCTGAAAATGCTGGCGCTGTCGTTCCTGTTGGTAGTCGGTACCGTTCTGATTGCCGAATCCCTGGATGTGCACGTGCCAAAAGGCTACGTCTACTTTGCCATGGCGTTCTCGCTGGCGGTGGAAGCGATCAACATCAAGATGCGCACCGCGATGGCGAGAAAGCGCAAGCAGCAGGATCCGGTGAAACTGCGCAAGGACATTCCGGGACAGTAACCCGGAGGGCAAAGCTCTGTGGGATAAGAGCTTTTGTGGCGAGGGAGCTTGCTCCCGCTCGACTGCGCAGCAGGCGTAAACGTATCGGACTTGCCGGTATTGGGGCCGCTACGCGACCCAGCGGGAGCAAGCTCCTTCGCCACAGTCACGCTGTGAACAAGGGGACCTTCGGGTCCCTTTTTCATTTTCCGCACGGAGCTGTTTTCATGACAGTTTTGTTTCAATCACGTCTTTAGCTATGCGATGCTGGCGTCCAGACCGTTAGCCAACTACAGCTTAAGTACAGAAGAAGTAGATCGTCGCGCGGCACCGTCAACTTGCTCCCTTTGGAGCGCTACACCACAGGGGGTCTGTATGCTCACCCTGCTCAATCTACTCTCCGCCGTGGCCTTGTTGATCTGGGGCACGCACATCGTCCGAACCGGCATTCTGCGGGTGTTTGGCTCCAACTTGCGCCATGTCATCGGACAGAACATGTCCAGACGCTGGCTGGCGTTCATTTCCGGAATCGTCGTCACCGCGATGGTGCAGAGCAGCAACGCCACCGCGATGCTGGTCACTTCATTTGTCGGCCAGGGCTTGATGGCGCTGACGCCGGCGCTGGCCACCATGCTTGGCGCGGATGTCGGTACGGCGTTGATGGCGCGGGTGTTGACTCTTGACCTGTCATGGCTGTCGCCGCTGCTGATTTTCCTCGGGGTGATTTTCTTTCTCTCGCGCAAACAGACCCGCCTGGGCCAGATGGGCCGTGTCGCGATCGGCTTGGGCTTGATCATCCTGGCGTTGCAGCTGATCGTCGAAGCGGCCACGCCGATCACTCATGCCCAAGGGGTGAAGGTAATCTTCGCCTCGCTGACCGGCGACATTCTGCTCGACGCCCTGGTGGGTGCGCTGTTCGCGATGATTTCCTATTCAAGCCTCGCGGCGGTGCTGCTGACCGCGACCCTGGCCGGCGCGAACGTGATCAGTCTGCCGGTGGCCATCGGCCTGGTGATCGGTGCCAACATCGGCAGCGGCATTCTGGCGTTCCTCAGCACCAGCATGCAGAACGCCGCCGGGCGCCAGGTGGCATTGGGCAGCCTGCTGTACAAACTGATCGGCCTGGTGCTGATCATTCCGGTGCTCGACCCCGTGGTGCATTGGCTCGACAGCCTCGACTTCAGCCCTCAGGAAATGGTCATCGGCTTCCACCTGCTCTACAACACGGCGCGCTGCCTGA
>NZ_RCNW01000425.1:0-2954 GCF_004307605.1 Pseudomonas sp. Sample_24 | reverse complement strand
GAATACCGAGCATCTGGCAAACAAACACAGTCAGGATGAACAACAACACCAAAAACACGAACAGCCCGGGATGCCGCGAGACAAGATCATCATTCGGATCGCCCGTGGACTCATATACCGTCGACGGCTCATCCAGTGGATTACCGCCCAACACCACCAGCATCGCCGCGACACCATCGCTGATGCCCTTGCTGAAATTGCCGGTCTTGAAAGCGGGTGTGATCACCTGATGGATGATCACCGAGCTCTGCGCATCGGTCAGGCGATCTTCCAGGCCATACCCGACTTCAATGCGCAGTTTTCGCTCCTCACGGGCGACGATCAGCAATGCGCCGTTGTTCTTGTCCTTCTGGCCGATGCCCCAGTAGCGCCCCAATTGAAAACCGAAGTCGGCAATGTCGGTGCCCTGCAAGTTCTCCAGGGTGACTACCACCAGTTGCTCACCGGTAGATTTTTCATGGGCCTGAAGCTGCTGCGTCAGTTGCTCACGCACCGCCGGTTCGATCATTCGGGCGTTATCCACCACCCGTCCGGTCAGCTCAGGAAACTTCAATTCGGCCTGGGCCGCCAGGGCAAACACCCACAGCATCAGCACCAGGCCTGCTTTCAAGACGCGCATGTGCAACCTCGTCCGTGGTGACGCACCGATCAGAATTTGACCTCGGGCGGTTTTTCCGAGCCTGGCGTGGCTTCGAAGGTTTCGCGCACAGGCAGGTCGCTGTACATCACGCTATGCCACAGGCGACCGGGGAAGGTGCGGATTTCGGTGTTGTACTTCTGCACCGCCAGAATGAAATCCCGTCGGGCCACGCTGATGCGGTTTTCGGTGCCTTCGAGCTGCGATTGCAGGGCGAGGAAGTTCTGGTTGGCCTTGAGGTCCGGATAGCGTTCGACCACCACCATCAAACGGCTCAAGGCACCGCTGAGCTGATCCTGGGCCTGTTGGTACTGCTTGAGCTTTTCCGGGTTATCGAGGGTGGAGGCGTCGACCTGGATCGACGTTGCCTTCGCCCGTGCCTCGACCACGGCAGTCAGGGTCTCCTTCTCATGGGCAGCGTAGCCCTTGACCGTTTCCACCAGGTTGGGAATCAGGTCGGCACGGCGCTGATACTGGTTCTGCACCTGGCCCCAGGCCGCCTTGGCCTGCTCGTCGAGGGTCGGGATGTTGTTGATGCCGCAGGCTGTCAGAAGCGTGGCGAGCACCAATAACGTGGCCACTTGCAGGCTCGACCGGTAGGACTGTCGTACATTCATATCAGTGATGCTCCCTTCACATTCATGGAAAAAACAACCGAAGACCCTCTCGGCCGGCTCTTCGGGCATAATCGGCCGCGCATCTGGATTGCATCGGGGCAATGGGCTAAAAAATGCCCAGCGCAAAAAACGCATCCGGCTTTTTTCGAACCGGTACCCGAACAACAATAGTCGCTCCCTAAATTTTGGCTGGCCGGCGTATACATCGCCGTTTGGGCCCTTGAGAAAACTATTCATGAAGAAGCTGTGTTTGCTGGGCCTGTTCGTCAGCCTGGCCAGTCATAACGTATTGGCCGCCACGACGCCCGCACCTCTGGAGAACAAGGAAGCCTTCGTCAGCAACCTGATGAAGCAAATGACCCTCGATGAGAAAATCGGCCAGTTGCGCCTGATCAGCATCGGCCCGGAAATGCCTCGGGAGATGATCCGCAAGGAAATCGCCGCGGGCAACATCGGCGGTACGTTCAACTCGATCACCCCCCCGGAAAACCGTCCGATGCAGGACGCCGCCATGCGCAGCCGGTTGAAGATCCCGATGTTCTTCGCCTATGACGTGATCCACGGCCACCGTACCATTTTCCCGATCCCGCTGGCGTTGGCGTCGAGCTGGGACATGGACGCCATTGGCTTGTCCGGGCGCGTCGCCGCCAAGGAAGCGGCGGCTGACAGCCTCGACATCACGTTCGCACCGATGGTTGATATTTCCCGCGACCCACGCTGGGGCCGTACCTCCGAAGGTTTCGGCGAAGACACCTACCTGGTGTCGCGCATTGCCGGGGTGATGGTCAAGGCATTCCAGGGCGCCGGCGCCAACGCCGCCGACAGCATCATGGCCAGCGTCAAGCATTTCGCGCTGTACGGCGCGGTCGAAGGTGGCCGCGACTACAACGTGGTCGACATGAGCCCGGTCAAGATGTACCAGGACTACCTGCCCCCCTATCGCGCGGCGATCGATGCCGGTGCCGGCGGGGTGATGGTGGCGCTGAACTCGATCAACGGCGTGCCGGCCACCGCCAACACCTGGCTGATGAACGACCTGTTGCGCAAAGAATGGGGCTTCAAGGGCCTGGCAGTCAGCGACCACGGGGCGATTTTCGAGCTGATCAAGCACGGCGTCGCCCGTGATGGCCGCGAAGCCGCGAAGCTGGCAATCAAGGCCGGCATCCACATGAGCATGAACGATACCTTGTACGGCAAGGAGCTGCCGGGTTTGCTGAAGTCCGGCGAGTTCCAGCAGAGCGACATCGACAACGCCGTGCGTGCAGTGCTCGAAGCCAAATACGACATGGGCCTGTTCAAGGACCCGTACCTGCGCATCGGCAAGGCCGAGGATGATCCGGTCGACACTTACGCCGACAGCCGCTTGCACCGCGCCGAGGCCCGTGACGTCGCGCGTCGCAGCCTGGTATTGCTGAAAAACCAGAATCAGACCCTGCCGCTGAAGAAAACCGCGAAAGTCGCCCTGGTCGGCCCGCTGGCCAAGGCACCCATCGACATGATGGGCAGCTGGGCCGCCGCCGGTCGCCCGGCGCAATCGGTGACCCTGTTCGATGGCATGACCACCGCGCTGGGCAATAAATCGACGCTGATCTACGCCCGTGGCGCCAACATCACCAGCGACAAGAAGATCCTCGACTACCTGAACTTCCTCAACTTCGATGCCCCGGAAGTGGTCGATGACCCGCGCCCGGCCAACGTGT
>NZ_RCNW01000108.1:0-2962 GCF_004307605.1 Pseudomonas sp. Sample_24 | reverse complement strand
GGCATGCCGCAAGCTGTTCGACCAAGTGGGTTGCGAACACAAGCAATTCATCAATCTGGGGCGCGAGCAGGGCTTCGGCGACAATTTCGGTCACGTCGAAATGCTGGTCAGCAAAGCTGCACAGGTTGAAGTCTGGCCATTGGTGGCTCGCTGGCTGGCGGATCAGCAAACGCCGCTGCTCGGTGAAAAAGCGGTTCTGGCCACGGCAATCTAAGCTGGACGCTCTATCAAGGGCATTTCGCTCTGATCGGCTTGCGGCTAAGATATGACGGATTGAGCTGTTCTGGTCATTTTCGATGACTGATTCATCAGTGATGTTCGTGCTGTCTCCCTTATTACAGGAGTTTCTCGATGAACCATTACCTCACGCCTGACCTGTGCGACGCCTACCCGGAGCTGGTGCAGGTGCTGGAACCGATGTTCAGCAATTTCGGCGGCCGCGATTCCTTCGGCGGCGAAATCGTGACCATCAAGTGCTTCGAAGACAACTCTCTGGTCAAGGAGCAAGCCGAACTCAAGGGCAACGGCAAGGTGCTGGTGGTCGATGGAGGCGGTTCCCTGCGTCGCGCGCTGCTGGGCGACATGATCGCCGAGAAAGCCGCCAAAAATGGCTGGGAAGGCCTGGTGATCTACGGTTGCATTCGTGACGTCGACGTCATCGCCCAAACCGATCTGGGGGTGCAGGCCCTGGCCAGCCACCCGATGAAGACCGACAAGCGCGGTCTCGGCGACCTCAACGTGGCCGTGACTTTCGCTGGCGTGACCTTCCATCCCGGCCACTACATCTATGCGGATAACAACGGCGTGATCATCTCGCCCAGCCCGCTGAAAATGCCTGAGTAAAATCCCCGATTGACTGAAGGAGTGCGGATGTTCGAGGAAGAAAACGCGCAATGGGGGCTGGTCCACGCCCTGGTGCTGGACGGTAAAGGCGGCGCGCGTTCGATAGCCCGGACTGAACTCGATGAATTGCAGCTGCAGGCTCATGAAAGCCTGTGGCTGCATTGGGATCGCAGTCACCCGCAAACCCAGACATGGTTGCGCAAATCCAGCGGTTTGAGTGAATTCAGCTGTGATCTGCTGCTGGAAGAGAATACTCGTCCGCGCCTTCTACAGCTTTCCGACAGCGAACTGCTGCTATTTTTGCGTGGAGTCAACCTCAATCCGGGGGCTGAGCCTGAAGACATGGTCTCGGTACGGATCTTCGGTTCTGCGAAGCGGGTCATTTCCTTGCGTTTGCGGCCGCTGCGCGCCACCGAAGAACTGCTGGTACAACTGGAGCTGGGCAAGGGACCGAAAACCGCCTCCGAGCTGATTCTCTACATGGCGCAGTACCTGACCAACAAGGTGCAGGATCTGGTCAGTTGCCTCTCGGAAGTGGTCGATGAGGAAGAAGAAAAGCTCGATACCGACGAACGGTATACACCGGAGCACGGAGCGATCTTGCAGATCCGCCGCCGGGCCGCTGCGTTGAAGCGCTTTCTCGCTCCGCAGAGGGATATTTTTGCTCAGCTGACACGGCTCAAGTTGCCCTGGTTTGTCGAGGATGATGGCGATTACTGGAACGAATTGAACAACAGCCTGACCCGCTATCTTGAAGAGCTCGAATTGACCCGAGAGCGCGTGGGGCTTGTGTTGGAGGCCGAAGACCGGCGATTGAGCGTGCGCATGAATCGCACGATGTATCGCTTCGGCGTCATCACCGGGATCTTTTTGCCGATGAGTTTTTTGACCGGGCTTTTGGGCATCAACGTCGGCGGCATTCCATTTTCCGCGAGCCCGTATGGTTTCCTGATCGCGTGCCTGTTGGTGGTTTCGGTGGCGTTGGGGCAGTGGTGGTTATACCGACGTTTGCGCTGGGTCTGACGGAGAGCCATGTGACCCGAGCAAATTTCACCGCGTCTTTCACAGACATCACGAGAGGTGCGTATGCACGATCCGTTTGAACAGTCTTTGCGTGACATGCTCAAGGCCTCGCCGTCGACCCGGGACGACGATGCATGCCTGGGGCGCGTACTGAAAACCGCCAACCGCCAGGTCGGCGCCGGTGATCTGTTCAGCCTGCTGGGCCGTTGGTTGCCCGCGCTGATGATCGCCCTGAATAACGGATCGGCCCACATCGCGCCGGTGTCCCGTCTTCGTAAACCTACCGCTCGCACTGCTGATAAGGCTGATTGAATATGGAACTTGATCTCTGGACACAGAGCCTCGTCACTGCAATGACTGCGTTATGGACCAAGGTCGCCAACTTCATTCCGAACCTGTTCGGCGCACTGGTTGTGCTGCTGTTGGGTTTCGTCGTGGCCAAGCTGCTCGACACCTTGCTCTCCAAATTGCTCGCCAAACTGGGCCTCGATCGCCTGATGGGCGGCACCGGTCTGACCAAGCTGCTGTCACGCGCCGGTCTCCAGGTTCCGATCTCCACGCTGATCGGTAAAATCGTTTATTGGTTCGTTCTGCTGATTTTTCTGGTTTCTGCCGCAGAATCCCTTGGACTTGAGAGAGTTTCAGCTACGCTGGATATGCTAGCGCTGTATTTGCCTAAGGTATTCGGCGCCGCGCTGGTGTTGCTGGTGGGTGTATTACTGGCGCAACTGGCCAATGGGCTGGTGCGTGGAGCGGCAGAAGGCGTAGGACTGGACTACGCTTCCGGGTTGGGGCGAATTGCCCAGGGCCTGGTGATCATCATCAGCATCTCGGTGGCGATCAGTCAGTTGGAGGTCAAGACTGACCTGCTCAATCACGTGATCGTGATCGTTTTGATTACCGTTGGTCTGGCAGTTGCGCTGGCCATGGGTTTGGGAAGTCGGGAAATTGCGGGTCAGATTCTTGCGGGAATCTATGTGCGTGAGTTGTATGAGGTTGGGCAACAAGTGCGAGTTGGAGAGGTCGAAGGGCAGATCGAAGAGATCGGCACGGTTAAAACCACATTGCTGACCGATGAGGGTGAGCTAGTCTCTCT